>JBMTAX010000510.1:0-3091 GCA_049429145.1 Myxococcota bacterium | reverse complement strand
TAGAGACGGCGCCGTTCGGGCTGGCCGGTGCAGGGCTCGGGGGCTTGCTACCGGATACCGGGGAGGAGACCCGCGTCGATGTCAAGATCAGCATGGATGACGGGCAAACGCTGTCTGCGAGGGTCATCGGGCTCGCCTCCTCCCTGGCCGCCGAGGGTCGTGCCGATGACGCGGCCGTTCTGCATGAGGCGGCTCTCGCTCTGCTGCGCCACGAGCTGTAGCCTCTGTGCCGCTACTGTTGCTTTCTCCAACGTGGCGCCCCTCGTCGATGTAGGTCTTGGGTGCGCACCCTCTGTCCTGCTATAGCGCGGTCATGCGTTACGACCCCTCCAGCATTGAACCCAAGTGGCAAGCCGCCTGGGATGAGCAGCGTGTGTTCGAAACCCCACGTGACGTTCGCGTCCTCGAGGGGAAACCCAAGTTCTACGTCCTCGACATGTTCCCCTATCCGTCAGGAGCAGGGCTCCACGTCGGCCACCCAGAGGGCTACACGGCAACGGACATTCTGGCTCGACTCAAACGCATGCGTGGATACGCAGTACTTCATCCCATGGGCTGGGACGCCTTCGGGCTGCCGGCCGAGCGCAGTGCGGTACGCGAGAATCTGCATCCTGCGACGATCACCAAGCGCAACGTCGACAACTTCCGCAGACAGCTCAAGCGCATCGGTTTCTCCTACGACTGGAGTCGAGAAGTCTCGACGACCGACGAACGCTATTACCGCTGGACGCAGTGGATCTTCCTCAAGCTCTACGAGAAGGGCCTCGCCTATATGGCAGAGGTGCCGGTCAATTGGTGTCCGGCCCTCGGGACCGTGCTGGCCAACGAAGAGGTCAAAGACGGCCGTTACGTGGAGACCGGTGACGTCGTCGAACGTCGGTTGATGAAGCAGTGGATGCTCCGCATCACCGCCTATGGCGACCGGCTCCTTGATGACCTCGAGCTCCTCGATTGGCCGGAGAGCATCAAGGAGATGCAGCGCAATTGGATCGGCCGTTCGGAAGGGGCCGAGGTGCGCTTCGTCGTCGACGGCCGCGACGAAGACTTTGTCGTCTTCACCACTCGGCCCGACACCCTCTTCGGCGCGACGTATTGCGTGCTCGCACCCGAGCATCCCCTCGTCGAGAAGATCGCGACCGACGCCCACAGAGAGGCAGTCGCCGGCTACGTGCGAGAGGCACGAGACAAGAGTGACCTCGCGCGTACCGACCTCGCGAAGGAGAAAACGGGCGTCTTCACCGGGGCCTATGCGGTAAACCCCGCGAATGGATCGAAGTTGCCCATTTGGGTCGCCGATTACGTACTGATGACCTACGGCACCGGTGCCATCATGGCCGTGCCTGGTCACGACGAGCGCGATCACGAATTCGCGCGCCGCTTCTCGCTCCCCATCGTGAGAGTGGTCGCAGGTGGCGAAGGCGCCATTGAGGATGCGGCGTACACCGGCGATGGCGCATTGGTGAACTCAGGGTTCCTCGATGGGCTCGGCGTCAGCGATGCGAAGGGGCGCATGACGGAGTGGCTCTCGGCCGAGGGCAAAGGCACGCGCAAGGTGCAGTTCCGGCTGCGAGACTGGCTCTTCTCCCGACAACGCTACTGGGGAGAACCATTTCCGGTTCTCCACACCGAGGACGGCGAGGTCATCCCTGTCGCCCCCGCGGAATTGCCCGTCACCCTTCCACCTGTGGACGAATACAAGCCCACTGACGACGGGCGCCCACCGCTGGCGCGGGCGAGTGAAGATTGGCTTACCGTCACCCTGGCAGACGGCCGGAAAGCGACGCGCGAGACCAACACCATGCCGCAGTGGGCAGGGTCATGCTGGTACTATCTGCGCTTCATCGATCCCGACAACGAGCAACAGCCGTGGGATAGCGCAGCAGAACGCTACTGGATGCCCGTTGACCTCTACGTCGGTGGCGTCGAGCACGCGGTGTTGCATTTGCTCTATGCACGATTCTGGCACAAGGTCCTCTTCGATGCGGGCCTCGTCACGACGAGAGAGCCGTTCCAACGGCTGTTCAACCAGGGGATGATCCTCGCGTTCAGCTACCAAGATGCAGGAGGCAAGTACTACTCGCCGCAAGACGTCGAGGAGCGCGACGGTCGTTTCTATGTGCGCGGTTCCGACAAAGAGCTGAAGACGCAAATCGAGAAGATGTCGAAGTCGAAGTACAACGTGTACAACCCCGACGACGTCATTCGCGATTATGGTGCCGACGCGCTGCGACTATACGAAATGTTCATGGGTCCCCTTGAGCAGGTAAAGCCCTGGCAGATGGCGGGCGTAGAGGGCGTGTCTCGCTTTCTCCATCGCGTCTGGCGTCTCGTCATCGACGAGAACAGCGGCGCCCTGCAAACACGCATCACCGATGCGCCTCCCGAGACCGAAGACGCCCTGCATCGGGCGTTGCACAAGACCATCAAGAAAGTCCTCGAGGACAGCGAGGGGATGAGGTTCAACACAGCGATCTCCCAGATGATGAGCTTCGTGAACGAAGCCACCTCTGCGACCACGCTGCCGCGCGCCATCCTCCGCGACTTCCTGAAGGTACTCTCGCCCTATGCGCCCCATATCGCTGAGGAGTTGTGGCAACGCTTGGGCGGCGCAGAGCTGCTGGCAACGGTTGAGTGGCCCAGGCATGACGATGCGCTTACCATGGATGAGACCATCACCTTGGCGGTGCAAGTGAACGGCAAACGCAGGGACGAGATCGCGGTACCGCGCGCGGCAAGCAAGGAGGAGGTGGAGCGACTCGCGCTCGCCAGCGAGCATGTGCAGCGTCACCTCGAGGGCAAAACCGCGAAAAAGGTCATCGTCGTCCCAGGCCGCCTCGTGAATGTCGTCGCATGAGGTGTACCGCTGCAGGAGGGCTCTTCACGCTGCTGGTGGCGCACACCCACGCGGGATGTGTCACCAGCTCAGCGTTCACCACCGAGCGCCAAGGGCCCCCGGTATACGTCCCGGTCTTCGTCGACGAGACCGAGGGGACTGGCCTCGGGCTGAGCCTGCCCTCTGCCATGCAGCGGTTGCTCTATCGCTATGCCCCTGAGCGACTGGCTCTTGGGGCAGATGGAGACACATACGTGC
>JBMTAX010000509.1:0-3103 GCA_049429145.1 Myxococcota bacterium | reverse complement strand
CGAGGCGGGATGGGAATGGCCGTGGTCTCAACCTCTCGCGGGGTGATTAGTGACCAGCAGGCCCGTAAAGAGAACATTCGGGGCGAGGTCCTCTGCTACGTCTGGTAGCAGCGGTCGTCGCGCGAAGGAGATAACGCCATGTCTCGCGTAGGTAAGAAGCCTGTCTCGCTCCCCGAGAAGGTGAAAGTTTCTGTGAGCGGCCGGACCGTTCAAGTGGAGGGGCCGAAAGGCAAGCTCTCCATGAGCCATCACCCGCTCGTCGCGGTCGCCGTGAAGGACAACGCCGTTGTCGTCACTCGTCCGAACAACACGAACGAGGTGCGGGCACTGCACGGCCTGACTCGTGCTCTCATCAACAATATGGTCACCGGTGTAAGCCAGGGTTTCACTCGTGAGATGGAAATCCAGGGTGTCGGTTATCGGGCGGAGATGAAGGGTACGGCCATCAACTTGTCGCTCGGGTTCTCCCATGCCGTCGAGTTCAAGTTGCCGACGGGCGTTAGCGCCACGGTCGATGACAAGAAGACCCGCATTACGTTGAGCAGCATCGACCGGCAACTGCTGGGTGCCACTGCGGCGAAGCTGCGTTCATTGCGACCGCCCGAGCCGTATGGTGGCAAAGGCGTCCGTTATGCCAACGAGAACGTACGTCGCAAGGAAGGGAAGTCAGGCGCTAAGTAAGCCCTGGCTCAGGAGCATCATCATGAAGGCGAACCTCAAGGCTCTTCGCAAGTCTTCCCCGAAGGTGGCGCAACGCGCCAAACGCAAGATCTCGGTGCGGAAGAAAATCAGCGGCACGGCCGAATGCCCCCGATTGAGCGTCTTCCGCAGCGCTCGTCATATCTACGTTCAGGCCATCGACGACGCGACCAACGTGACCTTGGCCTCGGCGTCGACCGTCGAAAAAGACGTGCGCTCGACCGTGGTTGGCGTCAAGAAGAAGGACGCGGCTTCTCAGGTGGGAGCTGCTCTCGCCAAGCGTCTGATCGAGAAGGGCGTAAAGGCCGCAGTGTTCGATCGCAATGGTTTCCGTTACCACGGTCGCGTCGCTGCGGTCGCCGATGGCGCGCGCGAAGCAGGACTGGAGTTCTAACATGGCCGCAAGCATCAACCCCGAACAGCTTGGCGAGCTCACTGAGCGCGTCGTTCACATCAATCGCGTCGCCAAAGTCGTTAAAGGTGGTCGTCGGTTCTCGTTCTCTGCGCTTGTCGTGGTGGGCGATGGCGACGGTCATGTCGGCATCGGCATGGGCAAGGCGAACGAGGTCCCTGAAGCCATCCGCAAGGGAACAGAGCGCGCCAAGAAGTCCATCTTCAAGGTCGCGCTACGCGGCAGCACCATTCCTCACCCGGTGGTGGGACACTTCGGCGCCGGTAAGGTGTTCTTGCGCCCTGCGTCTGATGGTACCGGCGTTATCGCCGGAGGAACCGTCCGCGCAGTGCTCGAGGCTGCAGGTGTGCATAACATTCTGTCGAAATCCCTGGGGACGAAGAATCCCCACAACGTGGTGCGTGCGACCGTAGAGGGGCTTCGCAGCCTCTGTTCGGAGGACACCCATCGTATTCGACGTGGCAAGGAGCCACGCTACTGCCTGACCGTCAGGAGTTTGAGACATGTCGACGTACATCGAGATCACTCAGGTGCGTAGCACCATCGGCCGTCCTGAGAGCCAGCGCCAGATCATCAAGGGACTTGGCCTCGGCAAACTTCATCGCACGGTTCGTCTGAAGGACACGCCGGCCGCCCGGGGCATGGTGGAGAAGGTGCAACACCTCGTGACCGTGAAGGTCTTCGAGGGTGAGGCTCCCCTGTTTGGCCGTCGCGCGCGCAGCTGATTTTCCTATTTCCGAGTCGGATTCTTTCCGGCGTAAGGAGAGGTGCTATGGATAACTCACAGCGTCAGGGTCTTCACAACCTCGTTGCCCCTCGTGGGGCGCGTCGCAACAAGAAACGTCTTGGTCGCGGCGAGTCGTCGCACGGTAAGACATCCGGGCGCGGTAACAAGGGTCAGAAGGCTCGCAAGAGTGGGCAGGTGCGCCCTGGTTTCGAGGGTGGCAGCTTGCCTCTCGCGCGTCGCTTGCCGAAGCGCGGCTTCAATAATAAGGACTTCGCTAGCCAGTATGCCATTGTCAACGTCGGTCGTTTGGCTGAGCGTTTCAGTGCCGGTGCAACGGTGGACGCTGTTGCTCTGCTCGAGAACGGCTTACTCGCCAAGGCGAACGTCAAAGTGAAGGTCCTGGGCGAGGGTGACGTAGGGCATGCGTTGACCTTGAAGGTTCACAAAATCTCTGCCCAGGCCCGTGAGAAAATCGAGAAGGCTGGCGGCAGTGTAGAGGTCCTGGCCTCCACAGGCACCAAGGCCTGAACTCGTAGCAGCCCCCGCGCTCCCCGCGAGGGGGTTTTGTTTTTTTCGTCGACAAAGCGAAGCTGCTGCTTTGACACCTTGTCAAGTGGCGGAATGCGGCGTATCGCGTGTCGCCCATTGTGTGCGCGTTGAGGAGTGTGACGTGGCCTCCGGTATCGGCAACATCTTCCGCATCCCCGAACTCCGTAAAAGAATCCTGTATACGCTCGCTTTGCTAGCCGTGTATCGGGTTGGCATCTTCGTCACGACGCCTGGTGTCGACCGAACCGCGATGCGCGACTATCTCTCCTCGTCGGCCGGTGGAGGGGGGCTCCTCAACCTGATGAACTTCTTCTCTGGTGGCGCCCTGGAGCAGCTCAGCGTCTTCGCACTGGGGATCATGCCCTACATCACGTCGTCCATCATCATGCAGCTCATGACGGTGGTCGTGCCAGCGCTGGAGCGGATGCAAAAAGAGGGCGACCAGGGTCGACGGAAGATCAATCAATATACCCGCTATGGCACCATCGTCATTTCAGTGGTGCAGGGCATCATGTTGTCTTCGTGGTTGAAGAGCATCAATCACGAGGGGTCGAGCGTGGTCAACGCCGAGTGGGCTGCGGCTTGGGGCGGTGTGGGCTTCGTGCTCATCACGATCGTCACGCTCACGGCCGGGACGTCGTTCATTATGTGGCTCGGCGAGCGCATCACCGAGAACGGCATTGGCAACGGTATCTCGCTCATCATCTTCGCCGGCA
>JBMTAX010000508.1:0-3104 GCA_049429145.1 Myxococcota bacterium | reverse complement strand
GCTGCCGGGCAAGACGGCCCTGATCATCACCCCGGCCGAGGGGCTGACCTCTGTGCAAACCTCCTACGGTGCTGCGGCCCTGTCCATCGAGAGCGGTCTCGGGGAGTGGGTGACCGGTACCGTGGAGCTGATCGACGCGGTGTGGTGGGACGTCCCTGGCGGAGCGAATCTTTTCGGAGTGGAGACGGTCACCGCGACGGCCGACTCCTCTCGGGTCGTGCACCGTCCAGCTTTAGCGTGGCGTCTCAGTGGGACCCTTTGGGAGCAACGGATCGAATGGCGCCTCGTCGGGGAAGGGGGGCCCCTGCAGCAGGATCTTTTGACCGCGCTAGACCTCCAATATCGCCTGCCCCTCTTCGATCTGTTGCTCGGAACACGAGCGGCCATTTTCACGGGCGAGGCCGGAAGTCCGGGGTGGTTACAGCAAGATGCCACGTCATTGGGCCTGTTCCTCTCCGACGGCGATTGACCCAGCCGGACGACGTGGCATCACCCCCTCACGAGAGGGACGATGCAAGCACGAACGGCGCTTCACGAGGTAATCCATCGCTGTCAGGAGTCGAGGCGGCAGGGCCGTCGGCCAGTGGTCGTGTTCGACCTTGACCACACCCTTTTCGACAATGGTCCTCGCACTTGGCAGATTCTCATCGAGTTCGCGGAGGCGCACGCCCGCGTGGAGTTGCGCGATCGCCTTGAGCGACTTGGTCGTACGGGATTGCCCTACTTATTGTCGGAGACCTTGGCGCTCGTTGACTGCCACGACCCCCTTCTCCACGAGCAGGCCTTCGCATTCTGGCGCGAGCGCTTCTTCACCGACGAGTATCAGCGATACGACCTGCCTCTGCGGGGGGCGGTGGCATTCGCCCAGCGTTCGTTTGAGGAGGGCGCGTTGCTCGTTTACCTCAGCGGGCGAGACGCTCCCGGTATGCTCGTGGGGTGCACCGCTTCCCTGCGGCAACATGGTTTTCCAGTCGGGGTCTGTCGCACGACCATCGTTCTGAAGCCTGACTTCGAGACGCCAGACCTCTCGTTCAAAGCGGCAGCGACCGAGACCATCGAGGAGCTCGGTGAGGTCGTGGCCTCATTCGACAATGAGCCCGGCAACTGCAACCTCTTCAGACGCCGCTGGCCTCAGGCGCTTACCGTCTTCGTCAAGACGCAGCACGCGCCTGAGCCGCCGGCCCTCGACGAGGGCATCCCCACCATGGCAGACTTCTCCCGCTAACGCTGGGGTCTGCCGTTCCAGGCACGTCAGACCGGGTCACTCTCCTCGTCTTCGGCGCCCACGATGCCGAACTTGGCACAGCGGTAACGAAAGCTGCGGAAACTGAGCTGCAACAGCTCCGCGGCTTTCTTCTTTCTCCCGTCGGTGCGCTCCAAGGCCCGCAGCAGGAGTTGTCGTTCGATGCCGTCGAGCAGTGTCTCAAGGGACAACCCGCCCTCGGGCAGAGCCTTCAGCCATGTCGGGTCAAAGCCTGCCGTCGTGGGCAGGGCGCTGTCTTGAAACTCTCTTGGAAGCGCCTTCACATCGAGGATGGGACCATCAGCCAAGGTCACCCCTCGCTCGATGACATTCTCAAGCTCGCGGATATTGCCCGGCCACTTCCACCCTACGAGCCGCCGCATCGCTTCGTCGCTGATGCCCGTAATGGTGCTCCCCTGCTCCTCCGCAAAGCGCGCCACGAATGCATCGGCGAGCAGCGGGATATCGGCGCGACGCTCGCGGAGGGAAGGGAGACGCACCTGGATGACGTTGAGGCGGAAAAACAGGTCTTCACGGAAGCGCCCCTGTTGCACTTCATCTTCTAGGCGACGGTTTGTCGCGGCGATCACGCGACAATGCACCTCAACGTCGTGCACACCGCCGAGTCTTCGTACGCGCCGCTCCTGGAGCACCCGCAGCAAGCGGACCTGCATCGACAGTGGCAGTTCACCGATCTCGTCGAGGAAGAGGGTTCCTTGCCCGGCCACCTCAAAATAGCCTTGCTTTTCAGACGTAGCGCCGGTGAAAGCACCCTTCGTGTGGCCGAACAGTTCGCTCTCGATCAGCGTCTCGGGGATGGCGCCACAGTTGACAGCGACGAACGGTTCGCCAGCCCGCGGACTTCGGGCATGAATCGCGCGTGCGACGAGCTCTTTGCCTGTGCCGCTTTCGCCTGTGAGCAATACGGTCGTTTTCGTCGGTGCGACCTTCTCGATCAGCGCTTGCACCTCCTTCATTGCGTCGGACGCGCCGATGAGCCGACGGCCCGCCACCCGCCGATCGAGAGTGTCCCGCAGCTTTCGGTTCTCGGTGCGTAGCTGTTGTCGCTCGAGGGCCCGACCGATCACCGCCGTGAGCTCGTCGACTTGGAACGGCTTCATGATGTAGTCGTACGCACCAAGCTTCATGGCTTCGATTGCATTCTCCATCGTCGCAAACGCCGTCATCATTATGATGTTGGCTTGGGGCTGCCGCGCGATGGCGTGGCGGAGGACGTCTAGGCCACTGCCCGCAGGGAGCCGCATATCACTGAGGACCAGGTCGACTTGTCGCTCCGACAGGACCTTCAGACCCCCTTCTACGCTCGACGCCAAGTGCACCTGGTGCCCCAGACGGCTCAGCATGATCTCGAGGAACTCTCGGATGGAGAGTTCGTCATCTACCACGAGAACTTGCGCCATCTGCTACACACCCTCTCCCCCGCGCTTGCTTATAGCTCGGTGCCAGCGCGCAGCCGAACGAGGAACGCAGCCCCCTGCAGCTCGGCAGAGCGGCTCGCATCGATGGTTCCGCCGCATGCCTGCACCAGCTGCTGCGAGACGGCAAGCCCGAGCCCCGTGCCGTCGTCTCGCGTCGTGAAGAAGGGCTCGAAGATGTTTTCGTGCAGCTCGATTGGCACCCCTGGACCCGTGTCTTCGACGAGCATCTGCGCCTGGCGTCCCTCGGTGCGCAGCGTGACTCGCACCGCGGGGACGACGTCTGGACGCGGGTGTTCCCGCGCGGCCGCGGTGGCGTTCGTGAGCAAATTCCAGATGACCTGTTGAAACTGCTCCGGGTCGACGAGCGCCTGGGTGTTCCCCGCTGCCCGCAGCTCCAGGGAGACCCCAGCACTCACATCGAG
>JBMTAX010000507.1:0-3110 GCA_049429145.1 Myxococcota bacterium | reverse complement strand
GGCTTCCGCAAAGCGCTCGAGCAACGCGCTCATGGCGGCGGCACCGCCGCCACGTCGTGTACGTCCGACAACGTGCAGATCGGTCAGTTCTTCTCGTCCTACCCGCAGGCGGGGACCCTCGCCCTCGCCCAGAGTCGAGTCTTCGTCGTGGCCGGGACCGACGGTGCGCTGGTGTTCACGCATCCCGTGGGGCTCGTCTCGGCGGGTATCTTTTTCGGCCTCCTCGCCGCGTGGCTGTATGCCCGTGCGCGTCTGGCAGAGCCCGTAGAGGAGCGCCCATGAGCGAGCTTGGGAATCTTCTCGCCATCGAGTCGAGCTGCGACGAGACCGCCGCCGCGGTGCTCGGCCCGTCGGGGGAAATATTGTCGAACGTCGTGCACAGCCAGGTGGCAGCCCACGCCCCCTACGGCGGCGTGGTGCCTGAGATCGCGTCGCGGGAACATCTTGCGCGGATCGCAGCCGTGGTCGCGAGGGCGCTCGACGAGGCGCGCCTGGGGCCCCGTGACCTGAGCGCCGTGGCGGCCACCTACGGGCCGGGGCTCATCGGCGCGCTCCTCGTGGGGCTGCAGTTCGCGAAGGGGATGGCGCAAGCACTCGAGGTTCCGTTCCTCGGGGTCCATCACATCGAGGGTCACCTGATGGCGTCGAGCGTTGACCCCGCCTCCCCGCCTCCTCCCTTCATCGGGCTCGTCGCGTCGGGCGGGCACAGCGCGCTGTATCGCTACGATGGCCCTGGCGCTGTAATGGTGATTGGCGAGACGCGTGACGACGCCGCCGGGGAGGCCTTCGACAAGACCGCGAAGTTACTCGGGCTCGGCTACCCGGGGGGAGCCGTGATCGATCGGCTCGCAGAGGCGGGCGACCGCACTCGTTTTCCGCTGCCCATCTCGCTGCGTTCACGAGACACCTTCGACTTCTCTTTCTCGGGTTTGAAAACCGCCGTACGGCTCCTCATCGAGCGGCTGAGGCGCGAGGGGCACGCCCTCGAGGGACAACTGCTTGCCGACGTTTGTGCGAGCGTGCGCTGGGCCATCGTCGATGCGCTCGTCACAAAGGCGATCCTTGCTTGTCGGCGCAAGCAAGTCCCGAGGCTCGTGCTCGGCGGGGGTGTCGCCGCCAACCGGCTGCTCCGCGAAGAGTCACGCCGTCGTGGCATCGCGGCTGGCGTTGACGTGTACGTACCTCCTCGTGAGCTGTGCACCGACAACGCTGTCATGATCGCGGCCTGCGCCCGGGCCCACTTTCTGCGAGGGGCCCGCAGCCCGCTCGAGCTACGGGCGGATGCGGGCGCGTCGCTTGCGACTTCGGCCCTCGTCGAAGCCTGACATCGCAGACGACGCCCTTTTCCCTGCTACAGGCTACGGGAACGCACCCTGCTATTCCTCGAGCGTCTCGAGAATGGCGTTGACGTCGCGCACAAACTTTCCTTTGGGGGCGAGCTGCAAATACTTCTCATACGCGCGCCGCGCATCCTTGAGACGCCCGGCGGTTTGATAGACCGCGCCGAGGAGTAGGTGCACATCGGGGGTGTTGTCTTGGAGTGCCCGTGACCGCTCGAGATGGCGGAGGGCATTCTGAACGGAGTCGAGCTCAAAATAGGCGTTGCCCAGTCCGTAATGTGCGACGGCAGAGTTGGGATCTTGTTCGATAGCGAGTTTGAACGACGTCACCGCGTCACGCCAACGCCCCGCGCGCGAATGTCCCTCTGCGAGCGTCAGCATTTCGCGGTACCGCTCCTGGCGACCATCGGTTGCCTTCGCACTGCCTTTGTCGTCGTTATTCGCAGGGGGCCTCGTAGCCGCTGACGCGGGGGAGGGTGGCTTCACCTGGGGGCGCGATGCACGGGGAGCCCCTTTGCCCTCGGGGGCTGTCGACGGACGAGAGGGAGGCACTTGTGGTTCCGTCTTCAAAATGGCCCTCTCTTGTGAGGGCGGTGGAGATGGCATCGCACCCGCTCGCGTCGGTTCTACACGGGCCTCGGTGGGGCGAGGCAGCGTGTCGACAGTGGCGGTGACGGCCTCTTGGGGCGGCGGGCTCGGCTTGGCCACTTCCCGTGGGTCGTCGTCGGCGGAATCGGCGGACGCCGCGGGTCCAGGTTCTGCGCCCGCGTCCTCTACAGGTATTTCGTTCGCCACGGCTCCAGGCGAGGCGTTGTCCCGGGGGTCCTCGACATTGACGACGTCAGCAGCGGGAGCGGGCGGTGTTTCCGCATCGCCGCGACTCCACCATGCGGAGGCGGCCCCCGCCGTGACGGTGGCCGCGACGAGTGCCGCGGCCTGCGCCCTGGTGAAGAGCCAAATGCGAGGGCGGAGAAACTGCGTCACATCGTCGTCGTCGTCCTCATGATCTGCACCGGTGTATGGCCGGGAACGGCGTAATGCGCCCCGCGTCGAGGCCGCGGCTGGTAGCGTAGAGGCATCGTCTTCCGCCACCGAATAGCGCCCCCGGCCCGAGGGAGAGATACCCGCGGAGGCGACGGTTTCCGTCGAGGACGCGGCAGAGCTGTTCTCCTGCGAGGCGTCGGACACCATTGCCCCTTGTGGCGCGAGGCTGATGGAACTCGTAGGGCGCACGCGACGCCCATGGTGAGACGAGATGTGGGTATTGCCTGCCTTATCGGTTTCGCTCGGCGTCGGTGGTGGATTTCCATCGGACAGCGTCGAGTCCTCCGCTGGGGGAGCCGGTTCGATCACCGTGTCCGCCACGTCAGCGGAAGAGAGGACCACGGCATTACTTCGCTCGGCGTCATCAGCCTCGGCGATGGAGGCTGGCTTCTCCGCATCCTCCGAACCAGCGTCCTCGCTCTCCTGGGCTTCGGGCTCACTCGTCGGTACGAACGTGTCGCTTGTTCGTGCCTCGAGTTCGCTTGTGGGCACCCAGGTGTCGTTTGGTTGTGCCTCGGGTTCACTCGTCGGCACGACCGTGTCATTTGTTTCAGGCTCAGCCTCGGTCGCCAAGGACCCTGCCTCAGGGGCTACTGGCTCGTCGACGCTCGCGGTGTAGTCGAGGAGCGACTCTGTGTGCTCCCCTTCGGTTGCAGCAGAAGTCGCGTCACCGGGCGGCTCGTCCGACGTCGTGGAAATAGCGTGTTCCTCAACGACAGGCTCTCC
>JBMTAX010000506.1:0-3117 GCA_049429145.1 Myxococcota bacterium | reverse complement strand
AGGTAGTCTCGCTGGTTTCACGCTCGCCGCATCCCTCCGCGTCGACTGCGGTGCTTGGCGCGCTCAACGGGCACGCGTCACAAGCATCACCGAAACCATCCTGGTCTGCGTCGGCTTGAGACGGGTTGTAGATGCCAGCACAGTTGTCGACGAATTCTTCGACGCCATCGCCATCGGCGTCGCCCGGCACGAACACGGGGGTGCCGGCATCGGTGCTGCCGCCGGGGCTGCCTCCACCGCCTCCGGTGTTTCCGCCGCCACCGGGGCTACCGCCTTCAGGACCGGCATCGACCTGCACCAGTTCCTCCTGTGCGAGGGACAGGGCGAAGAGCTCGTCACTGCTCACGACGCTGTCGCCGTTGCCAGCAGGGGCCTGGGCGATGAGGTTTGCGCCGTCAGCGCCGCTGTAACGGATAGCTGCGAGATAGATTGTGTCGGGCACTTCGCCGAAGAGTTCGACGAGGTTGAGCGTGCCCTCGAGCACTCCCCGACCAGGAAGCGCCTCTGTGAAGGCGACGGCCTCGCCGGTCACACCAAACCAACGGGTGAAGTCGTTCTCTCCCTCGTCGGCGAGGAAGATGCCATCGGTCGCCACGGTGCCCGCTTTGCCGAAGGGGGCCACCGTCGTGCGTGCAGGGTTATCGGTGACGATGACGAAAACGTCCTCGCCCCGCGAAGCTGCTTCGGTGGCGACGTAGAGCTGCTGCCCGTTGAAGCTCGCGTAGAGGGTGATGTCTTGTCCGCTCGCACGCTCATAGCCGCCGCGATCGACGCTCCCGTCGAGGTCGTAGCGCGAGGCGGCCTCGTCGGCGCCGCTCGCCAGCGCACAGCCATCGCGGCCCACGTTGCTGCCCGCTGCGCTCCCCGGACACACGTCGCAGCGGTCACCGACACCGTCGGCGTCGAGGTCGCGCTGGGTGGCATTCGGCACGCCGATGCAGTTGTCGTAGCTATCAAGCACGTCGTCGTCATCATCATCGGGGATACCAAAACGCGTCACCTGCAAGACGCGACTGCCGAAGCCAGGGACGTTGACGGTGTAGCCCCCAGCATCGAGGAGCTGGGCCTTGGTCACTTCGAGCCGTACCGAGGGGTCGAGGTGGTCGACGAGGGTGAGGTTGCCCGTAGGGTAGTCCGCGAAGGCCGAGGCCGGTGGGTAAATGCGGGTGCGAGTGCCTAGGGCCGTAGAGTCCGCGCGGTTCGACAGCACGAGGAAGCGCTGGCCGTCGCCGTAGCGAAGGTAGCTGTAGACGTTGCCCCCACCCTCATCGTTGCCAGAGGAGATGCGAACGTAGCTATTGCCATTTTCGCCCTCGGGCGCGTTGTCCGGGATGCGCAAGGCACGGTTGCCCTTCCGAATGGTGATGAGCTTGCGGTAGTGCGAGCGCAAGACCTCGGTTTGGGAGGGGAAAAGTCCCGTCACAGGGTCGAGGAGCGAGAAGGGATACCGCCCGCGCAGCTCAGTGATGCCCACCTCGTTCCCGTAGGTGATGAGAGGTGTGCCCGGCAAGGTCAGCAGCACGGTGGCCACCGCGCGCGCCTTTCGCAAGTCACCCGAAGCGCGAAGCAGGAAGCGGTCCTCGTCTTGGTTGTCGATGTACCGCATGAAGAGCACATCTTCCTGGCGGATGCTGCTCCTGGCTCGCTCCGAGTATGCGTTCTGCACAAACCGGGTGGCTCCCTCGAGAGCACCGTCGAGGGAATCGAAGCTACCACCTGACGCGAAACCATCGCGCAGATTCCAGAACGTCGTGGAGTCATAGGCGAGGTCGAAGCCGTCGTCGAAGAACTCCGCCATGGGTGGGATGAGTTCAGCGAGCATGATGGCGTCGGGCGAGCGGGCCTTCAGGTGGCGCCGCAAAATCTGCCAGAAGCTCGGCGGGGTAAAGCCAGCGATGTCGCAACGGATGCCATCGAAGCCACGGTCCAAGAACCAGTCGACGATCTGCACCATGCCCTGCCGCACGAGCGGGTTGTTCTGGTTTTGGTCGGGCAACGCGACGAAGGTGAAGGCGTAGCGATAGTTGCCGTCGGGGTTGAACGCGTACCAATCGCGCAGGGGGCTCTCCGGATTTTGGCGCGCTGCCTGGAAGAACGGGTGCTGGTCGCTCGTGTGGTTGGCCACGAGGTCCATCACGAGTTCGATGCCAAACGCGTGTGCCGTCTCAGCCAGGAGTTCCACGTCCTCGGCTGTACCGTAGTCTTCCTCGACGCCATAAAAGCCGGTGGTGGCGTAGCCATGGGTCGTCGGGCCCGGGGAGAGGGGCATCAGCCACATCGCGTTTACCCCGAGGTCGGCTAAGTGAGCGATGCGGTCGATCATGCCGAGGAGGTCGCCCTCGCCGTCGCCGTCGCTGTCGTAGAACTCGCGCACATAACCCAAGTAAAGGACCTTCTCTGTCTTCCATTCCCGCGGTGGTCGCGCGAGGTCGAAACCGTCGACGGTGCCGTCCTCGAGCACCCTGACCATCGCAGATGCCGGGTATGCATTGTCGACGGTGAAATGGATCACGTAGGCCCCAGGGGTCGTGGGCTTTTGGAATGTGGCTCGCAACCCTGAATTACTCAGGCTGAGCGGCGCGGGGTTTTCAGCGTCGGCGATGAAAACACCATTGTTCGAGCTGTTTTCGGTGAGGGAGCCGTCGATGGTCACGGTATTGCCGTCAACTGCCACCTCGACGCGAGGGCGGACCGCTAGGTTGAAACCACCGTTTACGTACACCTCTGTGGTGGCCTGCGCCGAGGTGAGTCCGCCATTGGGTCCGTAGTCGGTGACGGTCAGGCCCACCACATAGCGACCTGGAACCGACGCGGAGAAGCGCGGTACGGCGCCGTAGTCGCCAGCTGGCCGGCCACAATCGTTGCCCTGGGACAGCCCCGAGCTGTCGAGAACGGGCTTACCGAAACCGTCACGAGGCATCAGCTCCTCGTCGACGCAACGAAAGTAGCCCTGCCCGCCTGGGGGGGCGTCCACCACGGTCCAGGTGTAGCGCTGAAACCCCACAAGGTCTGGGTCTCGAGACCAGGTGGCGTCGAGCTGTACCTCTTGGCCCACAGCGGCGAACTTCGTCGGTCCCGCGTCAGCGATGGGCGGTTGGTTGCTTGCATTGACGAGGA
>JBMTAX010000505.1:0-3118 GCA_049429145.1 Myxococcota bacterium | reverse complement strand
GGATGGGAGTGCGACGATACCCAGCTCGGCTGCGTGGTGATCCCGGTGTATGGCGACGGGTTGCTCCGCGGGGAGGAGGCCTGCGACGACGGCGATCCGGACAGCGTCATTTGCGTCGAGGGCGTGGTGACGGCCGGGTGGTCGTGTCCCAAGGCGGGCGAAGCTTGCACCGAGGTGCACGGCGACGGCCGGGTGGTGGGCACCGAGCAGTGCGATACGGCGCTGGTCACGGACACGACGGTGAAAGGTCCTGGGTGTGACAATACCACGGGGACGAAGGTCGATGGTTACGCGTGCAGCGGGGCGGGTCCGAATAGCTGCGCGCCCGTTTGTGGCGACGGGAAGGTGGTCGGCACCGAGACCTGCGACGATGGAGGCAACACGAATGATGATGGCTGCGATTCTGCCTGCAATGTGGAGCCCGGCTACGCGTGCAGCGGCACCCCAAACACGTGCGGCCCGGCGGTAGGGTACATCTGCTCTGGCAGCACGACGACGGGCGCCGACTGCGATCCCATTCCGAACTACGCCGATGCCTTGTTGAGGGGTGAGGAGAAATGCGCCAATGGCAAGAACGATGCGTACTACGGCTGTTACAACGGGGAAGTGCAGCCCGGTTGGGTTTGCCAGGGTACGGGTCCAGCTTCTTGTCAGCCGATTCATGGTGACGGCATCATTCTCGGGGATGAGACCTGCGATGACGGCTTTTTGCTGAGCGCAACCTGCGTCGATGGTCAGCCGGCAGAGGGGTACGCATGCGAGGGCGTGTTCTGCGAAAACGGCGAAGAGCCTCAGCCGGAGATCGGCGACGGTCTACTGGTCGGCGAAGAGCAATGTGACGACAAGAACGACGTCAGCGGTGATGGCTGTAGCGATGGGTATATCGATGCGGGTTACGCGTGCGCGCAGGGTGCAGACCGGTCCTACTGTGCGGACGTGGTCGGAAATAGTGTGATCGATGTGATCTATGACCCGACGCCGGGAGATAGGAATAGTGGCGATGAGGTGAAGGAAGAGTGCGACGACGGCAATGAGTACTCCAATGACGGATGCACCGATGGTCAACTGGATGAGGGCTACGCATGCGATGCACAGAACTGCACGGGTGGCGAGAAGCCTGACATCGATATCGCCGGCGGCTACGTCGCAGATACGGATGACCGCGACGGCGACGGCAACCAAACCGAGCCCGTGCCGAACCTGAGCGATACCCTGATCGTGGGCGGCGAAGAATGCGCCGATGGAAACGCCATTGCGGGCGACGGCTGCACCGATGGTCAGCTCGATGAGGGGTACGCGTGCGAGGCACAGAACTGCACGGGTGGCGAGAAGCCTGACATCGACACGGCTGGCGGATATGTCGCAGACACCAATGACCGCGACGGCGACGGCAACCAGACAGAGCCCGTGCCGAACCTGAGCGATAACCTGATCGTGGGCGACGAAGAGTGCGCCGATGGGAATGCCGATGCCGGAGATGGCTGCACCGATGGCGTAGTCGATGATGGGTACGCCTGTGCGGTGGACGTCGATGCCACCACCGGCGCGCTAGTGGGCGCGGGCTGTGCGGCAGTGGGCGGTAATGGACTCATTGATGTCATCTATGATCCAACCCCGGACCAACCGAATAGTGGCGATGAGGTGAAGGAAGAGTGCGATGACGGAAATGGTACAGACGGCGATGGCTGTACCAATGGTCAGATCGACGAAGGATTCCTGTGCGGTACGGCGGGGCAAGCCTGCGGCGCAGACACCGCGGGGGGATACCAGTTCGATTCGCTCGACAGTGACGGCGACGGTCGTACGGACGATGTCGTACCGGTCATCGGCGATGGTCTCGTGGTGGGTCACGAATACTGCGACGATGGCAATGCAAAACCTGGTGACGGCTGTGATGAAGATGGGTTCATCGAAGAGGGGTACGTCTGCCCGCCCAAGGGAGGTGGCTGCGATGTCGACATTGCGGGTGGCTTCAACGAGTACACCGTGGATCCAGACGGCACACAGAACACGGGCGATGAGTACGTGATCGCCATCCCTGATTACGGGGACGGGCAGCTGGTCGGCGATGAAGAGTGTGATGACGGCAATGAACTCAGCGAAGACGGTTGTAGCGCCGATGGGTACATCGAGCCCGGTTACGACTGCGACGTGGTGGGGGCTCCGTGCGAGAACGACCTGGAAGACGGCATCATCAACGCGGCCGAGGGCGAGCAGTGCGACGACAAAAATACCGTTAGCTACGATGGCTGCACGAACGGGCAGATCGATATCGGTTATGTCTGTGTTGGCGGCTGTATCGCGGGCGACGCCGATAGCAGCGACAACAACTATTGCGACACGACGGAGAGCGCCTGCACACAGATCAACGGCTGGACCTGCACTGGTGCAGCGGCTTGCTCGCCCACCTACGGCGATGGTGTCGTCGTAGGTACCGAGCAGTGCGACACCGGCAGCAACGACGCGAGCACGGGTTGTTTAGACGGCCTGGTGCAAGATGGCTGGACGTGCACTGGGGTCGGGACAGGCTCCTGCAAGGTCATTTATGGTGACGGCTTGGTGAAAGGCGCTGAGCAATGCGACGAAGGAACGCTCAAGGACAATATTGGTTGTAGCGCGACCGGACAGATTCAGACGGGATGGGAATGCCCGACGGCCGGGGCGGCCTGCGCGCCAATCTACGGCGACGGTCTGCTCGTGGGGGATGAACAATGCGATGAGGGCACCTTCAAGGATGACGTCGGCTGCTCGGCGACGGGCCAGGTGGAAGCCGGTTATCTGTGCGCGACCCCTGGCCAAGCGTGTGTGATCGGGAACAACGATGGCGTCGTGCAAGGTGCCGAACAATGCGACGACGGAAATGGCGCGAATAACGACGGCTGTTCCGTCAACGGTCAGATCGAAACCGGATGGCAGTGTACCAACGTGGCAACGAACACACCCGATAGCTCTTGCTCGCCTACCTACGGCGACGGCCAGAAAGTCGGTAACGAGCAGTGTGACACGTCGGCCAATAATGCGAGCACGGGCTGCTTCAATGGTGTGGTGCAGACGGGTTGGACTTGCAGCGGAGTGGGCACAGGCTCATGCACGCCCATTTACAATGACAACCTGAAGG
>JBMTAX010000504.1:0-3120 GCA_049429145.1 Myxococcota bacterium | reverse complement strand
GCCGGGCGACCTGAGGTTTCAGCCCCGGTACCTGCCCGTCTATCACCAGGCGGGGCTGCCCCTGGAGCGCGAGCAGCGGTGGCGGGCTGAGACTCAGCTCACTGCCAGGCACGATGCGGGCGCGGTTGCCATCGACCACAAGCGCACCCCATGGCTGCAGGCGTCGCCGCGAGAGCACGCGCCCTTGATCGACGATCGCGCCCATTGGCTGCTCCGTCTCGTCGAAGAAACTGCCGTTGATCGCGACCACCTGGTGCAGTGAGCGCACGATGGTCGCCACTTCGCGCCTCACTTTCGGACCGCCCGCAGGCAGCACGCGCACCCCAGCCCGCTCGAGGTCGATCCGAAAGGCATGCCCCTCGAAGACCGTGTCGTCGAGCGACGACGCTGGCTCGAGTACGCGTGCGTATTCGACGCCGAGGGCCACCTCGGTGAAGCGAACCTGGCGAGCGGGCGTTGGCGCATTGCGGCACCCCGCGAGAGAGAGGCAGGCGAGCGCCAGAAGCGCGAGTGCGCGCTTTTGCACCCTCTTCACCGGCGGAGCTCCGCGAGGCCACAGGCAAGCACCGGCTCCCCTCGCTGGTTCTGCACTGCGACGCGGAGCCGATCGCCTTCCGCTGGCGAGAAACCGAGCCGCAGTTCGTCGCCGGGGAGCACCGGGGTAACGAGACGCACCGCGAGTCTCGCGACACGTGCGGCCCCGCTACGTCGCTGCTGTAGGGCGTCGTGCAGTCTCGTGACCGGGTAAAGAGCGGGCACGATGACATCGGGGAGCCCCGCAATCTGCGCCGCCGCTCCGTCGCGGTACAGCGGGTTCGGGTCGGCAATGGCGTCGGCGAACTCCCGGCCGCGCGTAGGCTCGACCACCACTGTCTCTCGCTCGTCGAAGGCGAGCTCCTGGTCCTCCGGGTCGTTCACCGACAGCCACGCCGGGGGCACGGCCGGCTCGGAGCGTGGACGCGGACTGAGGCACAGAACGCCGGCATCACAGGTCGCGATGATGTCTCCGCTTACAGAGCGGACTTCGCTGCGCAGCAGCGCTAGTTCGTGTAGACCCCGCGCGCTGACGTCGACCAGCGTCGTCGAGAGCTGCAGCGCGTCACCCGGCTCCACGCCATCATTGAACCGGAGGTCAAGCTCGTGGAGCGAGAGCCTCATGAAGTTGGCCTGCAGTGCCTCGTGCAGCAACGCGGTACTTGTTCCGCGCAGGCACGACGCTGCGAGCAACATCGGGGGGACCGCGCCGTCGTCCTTGGACGGCGAAGGGGGCTCGACCCCAGCCGCAGCAAGCCAACGCGCAATCTCTGCTGCGCTCACCGAGAAATCGATAGGGGCGTGGCACCTTTCCCCGACGTGGTCTTTATTCATCGACACCCGCGCTCCTCTCGATCAATCTCCCTGCTACCCCTCCGTCGCGTTGCGTGCAATCGAACCTGCACTGCGGTCGTGGAGCTGAGCTGCACGGCGAATGAAAAGGCCCCGCCCAAGTCGTCCCTCCTTGTGCAGAGCAAGCGCTGCGGAGTGACGGAAGAGCAAGCGCGGTGTCGGGGAAGGAACCAGACCCCGCTGAGGGAGTGAAGAGATGAGCAGTGCGCGTCGTCAGAGTTTTGCTTCCCAGGAGTCCCCGGTGCACGTTGTGGTGCTCGATAGTCGAGACAGCTTCACCTACAACCTCGCCCAAGCATTCTCTGAGTTGGGGGTCGGCGTGAGAGTCCTCCCCCATGATGACATCCAGGCGGAGAGGGTCCTGTCGTTACGTCCGCGGCTCGTGTGCATAGGCCCCGGTCCGCGGGGGCCAGCGGAACTCCCCTTGCTCGTCGACACTTGTCGCGCACTCACAGGACAGGTGCCGCTGCTCGGGGTGTGTCTAGGGATGCAGGCCCTCGCCCTGGCGCACGGGGGCCGGGTGAATCGCGCCGAGCGACCCGTTCATGGGCAACGGAGCCCCATCACCCACGAAGCGTGTGGACTCTTCTCTGGGCTCCCGTCACCCTTGTGGGTGATGCGCTACCATTCGTTGATCGTGACCGACGTTCCGAACAGGTTTCAGGTCGATGCGGTGTGTGATCGCGGACAGGCCATGGCGATGTCGTCGCCGGACCAAGCCATTTACGCAGTACAATTTCATCCGGAATCCGTCGGCACGTCGGGAGGAATGCAAATCCTCCATCGTGCCCTTACCCTCGCTTCTGTCGAGGTCGCTCCCCTGGCGCCGGAACGCCCCGGCGCCATCCCCTCTCCGACCCAGGCTGGCTACGAGGTGCCTCATGTTACGACGCCATTTTCTGCGTGACGCGGCCCTGCTCGGCGGCGCGCTGCCCCTCGGCGGCTGTCAGACCCTTGCAGAATTGCTGCGCACCGGACTTCGTGCTCCCGAAGTGCTTATCAAAGAAGTAGCGCTGCAAGACCAGCAGCTCGACCGCGTGACGTTGATGTTCACCTCGGAGCTGCGCAACCCGAACCCCATCTCCATGTCCCTCGCGGGACTCGGCTACGGTCTCGAGGTGGAAGGCCACCGGCTCGCGCGCGGCAACATCGATGAGCGACTGACGCTCAAGGCCAGCGACGCATCGGCGCTGCGCTTCCCTGTGGAGTTCGCCCTCGGGGCGACAAGTGCCGCCATCCT
This sequence comes from Myxococcota bacterium, assembly GCA_049429145.1. Lineage (GTDB taxonomy): Bacteria > Myxococcota > UBA727 > UBA727 > CAYLZW01 > JBMTAX01. The sequence goes on along the minus strand of JBMTAX010000504.1, from coordinate 494 downwards.
CAAGTTGCTCACCCTCGACGAGGCGAAATACGAACTCGACGCTGCCTTCCGGTTCGCCGTACCACGCATCGGGAACATCGAGGTTCCGCTGCGCCACCGCAGTACGTTCCCCGTGCCCAAACTCCCTCGCCTCAGCGTCGAGAAAGTGGACTTTACCTCCATTGGGATCGGCGGTCTCGGGATGCGGATCCTCACCCATGTCGTCAATCCCAATCGCTTCCCATTGCCCGTCGACAGCTTCCGTTTTGCCTTCGCCCTCAACGGCCGAACTGTGCTCAAGAACGACCCCCTCCAAGACCTCACGCTGAAAGCAAAACAGACGCGCGAGCTCGCCCTCGATCTCACCTGCAGCCTCGCCGACGTCGGCATCACGGTGGCGTCCCTGGCCCAGGCCCCTTTGCTCCGCTGGGAACTCGACGCTGAGTTGAAGTCTGGCCCGCTGCGCTTGCCGTTCGATCTCAACGGCAAGGTCAAGCTCGCGTAGCGCCGTCGCG
>JBMTAX010000503.1:0-3124 GCA_049429145.1 Myxococcota bacterium | reverse complement strand
CGACATCGGGACCTTACCCGGAACTGACCTCTAAAACCCGGCATCCTCGATGCCGGGTTTTTTTTTGCACGTAGGGCTGAAGGCCCTTATGCTTCAGCCCCGCTCCCAGAACGCAGCGAACTCCCATCGTCGAGGTGGGTCTTAGCGAGCAGTGGATTTCAGAGAAAAACATTTCGGAGAGTCATCAGAATGCGAGTCAAGATTTCCATGGTGATGGGCCTGCTTTCGGCGGCTCTTACCCATCAGGCAGCCGCCGATGAGCACATCATCAAAGGCGTCATCACCAACTGGGTTCCGCAGGTCACTTATGCCAAACCCGGCGACACCATCAAGTTCGTGCAGATGGCCGGCCATGACACCCAGACCATCGACGGCATGATTCCTGAGGGAGCGACGCCCTGGAAAGCCGCCATGGGCGCCGAAGGCTTCAGCGTCACGCTGGATAAGGAGGGGGCCTATATCTTCAAGTGCAACCCACACATGACCACCGGCATGGTGGGGGCCGTCATCGTGGGAGAGGGCGCACCGAAAAATCTTGCCGCACTCGATACCTCAGCGGAGAGCGTCAAGCTCGGTAAGAACATGGTGGTACGTACCATCCGCAAGATGAAGGAAGACCTGAAGAAGAAGGGCCTCATCCAGTAACGCCCTCATTCAGGGATCTTCCCGGTACCCGGGCTGGCGTACAGCCACCCCGGACCTCCAACCCCGAGCGCTCGGCGCCCTCCCGCGTCCTGTGACAGGCCAGATGCCCATGAAAAACCCCGTCAAGACATTTGCCGTCATGCTGATGCTCGCACTATGCGGTGCCTCGGCTGGCCACGCGCAGGAAGCCGAAGGTCCGCGCACGGCGCTCAAGGTCTGCGCGCCGCCTTTCAACCTGCCGATGTCCGATAAAGACGAGTCGGGGTACGAAAATCGTATGGCCCGGTTGTTTGCGGACAAACTGGGCTTGCCGCTGCAATACACCTGGTTTCCACAGCGCATGGGCTTCGTACGTGCCACCCTGAGAAACAACGAGACCGATGACGGGAGCTACAAATGCGACCTCATCATGGGGGTCGTCGACAACTTCGAGATGGCGGCTACCACCAGGCCCTATATGCGCTCGGCGTGGGCCATGGTGTATGTGAAGGGGCGTGGTCTCGACTTCATCAAGTCGCAGGCTGACCTCAAGAATCTGAGCGCCGAGCAGAAGAAGATGCTGCGCCTCGGGATATGGGATCAGGGACCGACCACCGAGTGGATTTATCGCCTGGGGCTCATCGACAACGCGACGCCTTATCCCATCATGTCCGGTGATGCGCGTCAGGGACCCGGGTACATCATCGAGGGTGATTTGCTCAGTGACAAAGTCAATCTGACCTTCGCCTGGGGACCGATTGCAGGCTTCATCGCCCGCAATATGAAAGACCATGAACTGGTGGTGATCCCCTTGACCGAAGATTCAGGAACTCAGGACGGGCAGGCGTGGAAGGTCCGCTTCGACTTCCGTATTGCAGCTGCGGTCCGCCACGGAGAAGACGCGTGGCGCAAGCAGGTCGACGCGCTCATTGCTGACAATCAGACAGAGATCAACTCCATCCTCAAGGAATACAACGTGCCGCTGCTCGAACTCGGGCCCATGGCGCAGAAACGCGACGACGATGATGATTGACTGCTTACGTATGCGCGGGTCCGCACTGGTCGTGATTCTGGCGGCTGCACTGGCGGCGCCCGTGTCCGAGGCCGCGGATGATGCGGCCTCTCTGTCCACTCAGGCTGAGAAATTCTCCGCGGCGGAAGAACTGCTCTGGATGGGCGACCAGCTCAAGGCGGTGACGCGCCCCTTGGTACTCGAATACCAGTTCGAGAAGCAGGGCACCCTGGAAACCGGTTTCAGGGATCAGGTGCGCTTCATCATTCGCAAGGTCAAGCCAGACGGCATGAAATCAGCCGCGCTCGAGTTTTTCTCCGGAGAGCGCCAATTCCAGATCCCACCGGAAGACAGTACGAACACCAATCCTGTGCTCAAGGTCTATCTGCAGGGTGACATCTACGAGATGAACCGCCTGACAGATCCAGAAGGAAAGGCACGAGAACGCTGGCGCTATTTCCAGCGCCGTATCAAATACGCTTTTGCTGACGCGGCCAAAATGCAGCCGGAGACCTTCGAGTTTGCGGGGAAGCGCTATGACGGTACGCGGGTCACCATCACGCCTTACACGGATGATCCTCGGCGCGCATCCTTCGAGAAATTTGCTGACAAGATTTACAGCTTCGTGGTCAGTGATTCACTGCCGGGATTCCTGTACGAAATCAGGACCACGATACCCGGTGCCGAAGGTGCTCCGCCCTTGATCGACGAAACACTTCGATTGGCGGCCATCTCGCCTCTCCCGCAGCCCTGACTGTCTGACCGCGCTATGTGACGACACGGCACTGAGTACCGGAGTTGTCAGCTTTTCCGGCGCGACGAACCGCGCGCGAGGAGTAATTCACCCAGACCCCCGCAGCCGCGATCACCCAGATGGCGGTCCACGCGGCTGAACGGTATCAGCGCTTTAGCTAGCTTGCGGTCCAGACTCTCGAGGTAATTACGAAGCAGAGGAATCATGCCAAGGGTCTGCAGACCGTTCCCGGCAAAGCCCGTGTCTGGAATGGCGCTTTCATCGCAGAGGAGTACCGAACCCCGGCGCATCCCGCTGCCGAGCATCGGGCCTCCTTTACCCAGCATCACCAGGGTCCCGGCCAGCATCTGACTGGCGGCGCCGGTCCCACAGTCACCGGCCACCACAATGAGACCCCGACGCATGCGGTCCGCCACGCGGTCGCCTGCACTGCCCTGAATCAGAATCGACCCGCCGCGCATGCCGCTCACCGCACCGGGAAGTGCGGCGCCCACCCAGTCGCCCGCCTCCCCGTAGACCCGGATGAGGCCCCCACGCATCCCTGCCCCGAGTCGCGCGCCGGCATTGGCGTGAATGACCAGTTCACCGCCGCGCATCCCCGCGCCAGCTTCAGGTCCTGCCGAACCTTCAACGATGAGCACGCCGCCATCGAGATTACGCCCCAGTCCGGACAGCCGATGGGTCTCACCCCGAATGAGCAGGATAGGGTCGTCTCCGTCTATGGTGATTCTGGC
>JBMTAX010000502.1:0-3131 GCA_049429145.1 Myxococcota bacterium | reverse complement strand
GTTGAAACCCTGATGTTCGCGGGCACCGCGGGCGGCTCGTTCTTGCTGGGGTTGGTGCGGACCAAGCTCCAAGCGGTGGCGTGGGGGCCCATCGGGGTCGGGGCTATCGGCCTCATGCAGGCCGCCATGGGGACGGCGACCCTGGTGGGCGGCGCTGGCCTCGATGGGCTCATCGCTCGCGAGCTGGCGTTGTCCACGGAAGGTGAGCGTCGAGCACGCCTCGTCTCCGCTGGTACCAGCGGGGTGCTCGCGCTCGCCCTGCTCGCGCAGCTGCTGGCGACCGTCGTGTTCATCGGCGCAGGGGCGAGGGTCGGTGTCTCCTCGTGGATGGCGGGCAGCGTGGTCGGGGCCGGCGTGGCGATGGGGATCCTCGCGGTGAATGCGCGAGCGGTGCTCTCGGGCCTCGGTATCACCCGCGCCGTAGCCCACGGTCAGGTCACGGCCGCGCTCATGTCGACGGCGGTGGTCGTGGGCCTCGTGCTCGCGGAGGTGACTGAGGAGGTTTGGGCCCTGGCCGTCGCCATCGTCCCCGCGGCCCAGTTCCTCGCACTGCTGGGCCCTGTGCGGGCCCACGCCGAGACGTCATGGCGGAACTGGCGAGTCTCCCTGCTCTCCCTCCCACCCCTCCTTCGCCGTGCAGGGGTCTTGGCCGTCGCGGGCGTGATTCCGGTGCTGGGGCAGCTGTTGGTTCGGGTGGTCGCCCGCCAAGGGATGGGAGCCGAGGAGTTTGGGTCTTTCCAGGCCTCCCTGGCCCTGTCGGCTGTCGCGGTCAGCGTCCTCGCGAGCAGCGTAGGACCGAGCGGGCTCCCTCGGTTGAGTGCGGCGTCAGGTGACGAGCGGAAGCTCCTGCGCCTCGCCGTCGGCGTCACCGTCGACTACCTCGTGCTGTTTGCGCCAATGGCGCTGGTCCTCGCGGCGCTCCCGGAACTGGCGGTGGAGGCTCTGCTGTCGAAGCAGTTCGACGGTGCGGTGACGCAGCTTCCATGGCAGCTCGTCGGCGAGGTCTTTCGTTTGCCCTGCTGGGTGTTTGCGACCGCGCTCATCGCCCAGGGTCGATACCGGACCTACCTGGCCTTCGAGGTGCTCGCGCTCGCATCGAACGTGACCGCGACGTACCTGGTCGCAACCAGCGGCTCGCCCATGCTGTACGGCCTCGGCTTCTCGGCTTCGCTTGTCGGCCAGTTCCTGCTCGTCCTTCTTCTCATTCGTGTGCAATTCGATGGCGAGGCGTGGCGGCTCCTCGGCCGGTTGGCGATGCTTGCAGCGGTTGTGGCGCTCTGCGCTGGTCTCGCGCGAGTCAACCTGATGGTGCGGGCGCTGGGCGTGCTCGCGGCGCTGGCGAGTGCCTTGGTGGCAGCCCAGCGCGTTGGCTCGGTCATCCGCCGTCGCTGAGGAGGCAGTTCCGTTCCGTGGGGGGGGGCCGGTGGAGGTTAGCGACCCCCGCGTGCCGACTCCTCTCGTGGCAGGGCCACGATGTTCTGGAAGCCAAACACCTCGAAGAAGAAGGGGCTGTACGGGGCGACGGGGAGCAGCCCCGTTGGGAGGAGCCGGAAGAGGTGGTGACCAGGCAGGCGCTCGATGAAGTCCTTCAGGAAGGAGCGAGAAGCGACGTTCATCTCGTTGAACTCGAACTGCAGGGCGCGGATGCGCTTCTCCGCGAGCATCCGTCGGGCGCCGTCGAGGATCCTGAGCTCATGGCCCTCGGTGTCGATCTTGAGCAGGTCAATCCTCTCGACGCCATGCTCCGCGCAGAAGTCATCGAGCGTGCGCGTTTGAACGGTCAGCTGGGTCATCTCGGCCTGCTGTGGGGAGAGGGCCTCGCGGTGGAGCGACGCGAGCTGGCTCCCCTCGTGCCTCGCGAGGTCGAAGAGGACGGCGCCACCCGAGTGGTCCGAGAGGGCGAGTTGCTCGAAGTAGACTTCGCGGTAGCCATGGGTGGATCCCGGATGCATCAGGGCGCGGTATTCCGGAATTTGGTGGTGTACGGATCCCAGCACATGGCTGAGCGGGACCGAACCGTGCAGTTGTTCGAGCCAAGGTTCCACACCCGGGTAGAAGTCGCTTTCGAGTCCGAGCCTCACATCGGTTTTCCCGGCGAAGCGTTCCCGTGTTTCGAGAATCATTTTCACGTACAGCGGGAACTGATCCGGGCTCATTCGCACCGATGCCGAAAAGCCGCCCGGGAGTGGCGCGTGGCAGGTGAAGGTGATGCCGCGCAGTCCGCGTGCGACAGCGGCGTCCGCATACTCCGCCGGTTCCCCGGAGGCGTGTTTGCAGAGCGGAGTGTGGCAGTGTGATTCGTAGAGCAGCGCCTGCTTCATCTGCGCCGATCGTGCACCTCGCGGGTCGTCCGGGGAAGTCCGGGATGGCGTCGGTGGCGCGGACGAGACCATGGGTTGACAGGTCGAGGTCGGGTGCGCAGGGTGCGGCCTCTTCGCGGGACATGATTTTCAAAAGCCTCTGCCGTCATGCCGGAATCGGCGCCAACTCGTATTTGCTGGAGACCTCGCGCGCGCGGGTGGTTCTCGATTCCGGGATGCACCCCAAGCACGAGGGCATGGAGGCCCTTCCCCATTTCGAGTTTCTTTCCGACGGGAGTGTCGACGCGGTGGTCGTCTCCCACGCGCATCTCGACCACATCGGCACGCTGCCGGTGCTGATGGCCGACCAGCGTCGGGCGAAGGTGTTTTTGACGTCGGAGACCGCTGGTCTGGGAGCGGCCTTGTTGCACAACTCCGTCAATGTGATGCAGGCCAAGCGAATCGAGCACGGCATCACCGAGTACCCCTTGTTCGGGCACGAGGAGATCGACGAGATCGCGGAGTCCTTCGAGTGCCGCGGATTGGAAAGGTGGTTCGATCTTGACGTCGAGGGCTCGTTGCGGGCGATGTTCCACGATGCCGGGCACATTTTGGGTTCGGTGGGGGTGACGGTCGAAGGAGAGGGAAGGCGTGTGTTCTACACCGGGGATGTCAATTTCGAGGACAGCACCGTGCAGAAGGGGGCCGCGTTTCCCTCGGAGCCGGTGGATGCGATGATCGTCGAGACCACGCGTGGGGCGCAGGCTCGTGCCGCCGGGTATCTTCGTGCGCACGAGGAGGAGTCCCTCGCGGAGGCGATCCGTGGTGTTT
>JBMTAX010000501.1:0-3174 GCA_049429145.1 Myxococcota bacterium | reverse complement strand
AACTGTGGCACCCCTGTGCAAAAGCGCAGCGACCACGCGCTGCTCCAGGGGCGCATCACCCTCGCCGTATACAGCGCCACCGATGAGCGAGCGGGCCTCCTGCAGCAGCATGTCGGCCCTCTTTGACACGGCTGTGTGGTGATCACCGACAACGACGAATCTTGCGTGGTTCTCTGGGAAGCTGGTTCGGTACTGCACGAGCACGTCGGGGTGCGCTCGCTGCAGCGGCTCAAGCGCAGCACCGAGGGCCGATTCGGTAATGCCGAGGCAACGGAGCGTGCGCCGCTCCACGTGACCCCGCGCGCCGAGCCGCTGCACCAGCAACGGCAAAATCCGGTGTTCGACCATCCAGCGATACTCCCGAGGCACGCCTGGCAGGCTGTAGACCTGGGCTCCACCGACGGGGGTCACGAAGCCAGGTGCGACTCCTACGTCGTTGCCTATCGCTTCGCCGAGACTCGGGAGTTCGGCTTGCCGGCGGTTGTTCTCTGGCATGTTGAGCCCACGCGCCTCGAAGCGTGCGCAGATCGCTCGGAAGGCAGGCTCGTCGAGGCGAAGCCCACATCCTGCCGCCCGCGCGACACCCGCAGCAGTAAGGTCATCGGTGGTGGGCCCAAGGCCACCACTCGTGACGACGACATCTGCCCGTGTTGCGGCCTCGAGAATCGCTTCGGCGATCGCGTCCACGTCGTCGGGGACACAGGTCGCCCGCGCCACGCTCAGACCGAGGGGAGCGAGGCTGTCGCCGAGGAAGCGCGTATTGCCATCGCTGATACGACCGTCGAGGAGCTCGTCCCCGACGGCAACGGACTCGATTCGGATTGGGAGAGAGCCCATGTGTCTATCCTTCAGCGAAAGGGAGCGCTGGCAAAACGTACCGTTGCCAAACCATCAGGCCCATGAGGGCGTAGGCCCCCGCTGCGATGTCATCGGCCATGATGCCGAATCCTCCGTGCCAGCGGTCTGCCACGCGCACGGGCCAAGGCTTGAGGATGTCAAAGATGCGAAAGAGCAGAAAACCGACGAGGACACTCATCACGTTGGGCCCACACAGCAAGAGCGCGAGCCCCTGCCCCGCCACTTCGTCGATGACCACTGCGCCCGGGTCGTCGGTGCCGAGCATTTTGGCAGCCCGGGCGGAGGTCGGGACACCGAGCAGGAAGCCGCAGGCGATCACGGCGGCGCGTAAAGCGAGTGGTGCCTCCGCGAAGATGAGAGGAGCCCACACCAGCAGGGACGCTGCGCTCCCGACTGTGCCCGGCATGACGGGAGAGAGTCCCGCGCCACCGAAGGTGGCGACCCAGAACGAGATGCTGCGGTAGCGACTCGACGACGTCGTCTCGTGTTGCGCCATGCAGAGGTGATTGCACGACGACTCCCCCTGCGACAAGCGGGTCGAAAGGGGGGGCTGGAACGCGGCGTCCCCCTAGGTTCAGAGAGGCACCCTTTTCCGCCCCTGCTAGAGTGTTTGTCATGTCGCTGCGTCAGTTCGCTCGGTCTTTCGGCGTCATCAGCGTCCTCCATGTGGGCCTGATCGCGTGCATGGTGCTTCCCCCCGAGGCAGTGGACACCGCGACAGCCGAAGGCTTTTCTCCGCCCCAGGTGATCGCACTCGCGGGCGCGGATCTCCTCGTGCAGGAGGGGTCGCGGGTGCAGCTCGATGGGCATGCGTCGCGCAGCCTCGTCGAAGGGGAGGACGTCCGGCTATCCTGGAGTCAGCTCGACGGCCCCCCAGTTACCCTGACAAACCCGACGAGTGCGGCCCCAGCGTTCGTCGCACCGCTTGCACCGGCGAACCTGCGCTTTCGGCTGCGAGCCCGCGCTGGCGTCGATGAGAACTTCGATGAGGTGGTTGTCGCGGTACATGAAGGGCCTGCTGCTCTTCCGCTCTATGTGGAGCTGCCTGCGGATGGAACGGTGGGTTCCGAGGCTGTCACGGTCGAGGCATCCATCGTCGGGAGTGCTGAAGAGCAGAGCACCGCCCTCTCGGTGGACCTGCGCTGCGGCGGGCAGGCGACAGCCACCGTGGCCGAGAACCGAATACATCTTGCGGGAACACTACAGATCCCCTGCGTGGTCGTCGTCGATGCTGTGGGCGCTTCCGGTAGGCGGGCCGCCCCTGCGGCTCATGTGCTGTGGGCGGCGGAGTCCGCAGAGGTGGAGGCGACGCAGCTCGACGCTCCGGTGTTGGTGGAGGCAGGTGCGGTTGTTTCGCTTGCGTTCGCAGATGCGCCCGGAGCGACGACGTGGGTGTGGCCCACCTCGACGGCGGCAGAGGCCCTCATTTCACCCACCTATGGTCCGAACGTCAGTATTGTTGCGCCACCTCGCTTCACGAGGTTCATCGTTGGTGCAGAACGACGAGTCGGCCCGCGCAGCGGTGGAGTTCGGTACGCCGTCATCGACGTGACCCTGGGTGCAGGCAACCGGGCCCCCCTCACCTGTGGGGGGGATGACCGGCGGGTGCGCCCTGGCGGTAGATTCGCGCTCGCCACAGACGACTGTCTCGACCCTGACGGCGACCCTGTCGAGGTGAATGTCACCCAAACACTGGGCGACATTGCCGAGGAAGACGATATCCAAACCGGTGTGTTCCAAGCACCAGAATCCCCCGGCACCCTGCTCTTCCTCGTACAGGCATTCGATGGTCGCGTGTGGTCTGCCCCGCGATCTGTGCGTGTCGTTGTCGATCCAGCAGCCCTCAACGTGCCACCGGAGCTTTACACCTCGCCACAGCGCTGGGTTCGTCCAGCGACCGACTTTCGTTTGGATGCGAGTTCTGCCTCCGACCCCGACTCGGGCCTCGTCGTGGGGTGGTCCATCGCCCAAGATCTCGAGGACGAGCACCTGTTGCTCCCCGAGCCGCACGGCTCGCCAAGTGTCGAGTTGCGTTCCGGTCAAGCAGGCGAGGTGTACCACTTCCGCCTCAGCGCTCGAGACGAGGAGGGTGGTGTGGTGGTGGCAGATGTGACCGTCGTCGTGGAAGACGCAGGCCCCTATGTCGACCGACTCACTGGAGACGACGAAACGGGCAACGGTACCCCTGACGCCCCCGTAGAAACGCTGGAGCGCGCGCTCGCCATCGCGGCCCGTCACGAACTCCCCGAGTTGCGAATTGCCGCAGGGACACAAAGCGAGCTGCCCGACACGGTAGAGCACATTGTGCTGCGGGGG
>JBMTAX010000500.1:0-3188 GCA_049429145.1 Myxococcota bacterium | reverse complement strand
GGCGAGGCAACGTCCACTCGAGGAGGGCATACACCGGGTCGATGATCGGCGCACCATGGGTATCGATGAGAAGCCCTGGCCGCTCCTCTGCGTGTCCGGCGATGTGGATCTGCACGACGCGGTCGAGGGGAAGGCGCGAGATGTACTCTCGCGGGTCGAACCCGAAGTTTACGGAGTTGACGTAGACATTGTTGACATCGAGAAGCAGGAGGCTGTCAGACTCCTCGACGACGAAGCGCACAAAGTCCGGTTCGTCCATCTCGCCGCCGGGCATGCGTGCGTACGCAGAGATGTTCTCCACTGCCATGGGTAGTTCGAGCAGCTCCCGTACTTCCCGAATGCGCTGCGCTGCACGCTGGCCAGCCTCGAACGAGAACGGCAGGGGAAGCAGGTCGTGGAACTCGCCTCCGGCGACGTGGGTGAAGCATAGGTGGTCGCTGTACCAACATGCACCGACACGCCGAAGGAAGCCGCGCAGCTCTTGGAGCAGGTCGAGGTCGAGGGGGGCTGCCCCCGCGAGGTCTCCGGCGAGGCCATGACAGACGACTGGCCATCGTTCCCGTGCAGCATCCAGCAAGCGGGCTCGCTCGCCACCCACCCGCAGATAGTTCTCCGGCGCGATCTCCAAGAAGTCAGCGGAGCTTTTCTCGGCGGAGAGCAGCTCTTTGGCGAGCTTGAGGCGAAGACCTAGGCCTACACCTACGAGCGAAGTCTCAGGCAGAGTGGAGATGGTCACGCTACTCCTCGACGACGGTTGTGTGCGCCCTCAGGAAAGGCAAGATTTGGCCCTGGGGCTTGTCTGGGACCGCAGCGCAAAAGAGGCAAGTCGGCAGACCAGGTGAGGCTCGTGCGACCAGGAGACGCGGTCGTCGATAATCACTGCGCCTGAAAAGCTACAGCCCCCAGAACACACTGTCCTAAAAAGACACTGCGCATGACGCCACAGAGACGCCATGCGCAGTGGAAGCTCACGGGAGTTTCTCCCGGTGACCCGGGAGAGGGACTCAGCCGCAGGAGCCTTCCCCACAGGAGCCTTCCGCGGCCTTCTCGCCTTCGGCGGAGCCTTCGGCGGCGGGGGCAGCTTCAGCGGCGGGCGCCTCAGCGGCGGGCGCCTCGGCGGCGGGGGCGTCAGCCTTCTCGGCGCCGGCGCTGCTGGCGCAACCGCTGAGAGCGGCGAGGGCGGCGGCGGAACCGAGGCTGAGGAGGAGTGCAGACTTCTTCATGGCATGGCCTTTCTGTTCGGGACTTCCCGAGGTGACGAAACCGGAGCGACGAAGTGTCACGTGGACCTCTCGTCTTGGCTATTCGCTGGGGGCTCGAGACGATGTGTCGCCCTGAGCCCCGCAACGCGCCGCATCTTTGCGCGCCTTTGCCACGATGTGCAAGCGCTTCAGGTGGTCCCTTCGCGCATTGTGCATCCCCGACGGGGTCACGAGAGTGGGTCGACGTCAGGTTCTGCCGAATCAAGCAGACGCGCCAACGTGCGTTCTTCATCGAATCCGGGTCCGTCGAAGCGCAGGAAGACCCCGGGGCGCGCACCGTGAAGGCGAGTTGCGCGGACGCGGAAGGCAAGGACTGGCTTGCCTGGGCGGGGGAACTCCACTTGGAGGAGCTCGCCCTCGGCAGGCACGGGAGCAAGGTGTCCGTCGGCGACGAGACACCCCGAGAGGCTGACGTTCGCGACGACATCCACAGCCCGGCCGTCGCCGAATCGTACCATGCACGATCGATCGGCCCGCAGCGACTCCCTGCGATCGGTTTTGCCGAGCACGGGACGGATGTCGTCCGACTTTTTGCGTTCGCCGTTGCTCAATGTTTTGCCTCTTTTCGGACAGGTCCAAACCACTATATCGCCAGGGGGTCATTGGCGTCTGCTTCTTGCCTGTTCACATGCTCCTCGACTCTGATAAGAGCCCCTTAGGCTCCCATAGCTCAGTCGGATAGAGCACTGGATTCCTAAACCAGGGGTCGCACGTTCGAGTCGTGCTGGGAGCGCCACTTTTCCTTAGCGTCCCTGTTTACCCGTCGCCGTTTCTCGACAGGGACCTCAGCGAGCTTTGTCCTCACCGGCGCCCCCACGAGCAGCGAGCTTTCGTGTCAGCTCGGACACCATCCGCTCCAACGCTTCGTTCTGGGCGCGTAGACCCGAGAGTTCGGCGAGCTTCTTCTCTGCGGTGCGTCGCTCTTCCTCGAGGCTGTCGATCAGGGCGCGCAGTCCATCTCGCTCCAGCCGTGCCCGATCCGCTTCTTGCCTTGCGAAGTCGAGGCGCTCCCGCAACCGCACGAGCTCTACCTCTCGGGGGTCGACGGGCGCCGTGACCGAGACCTCGTCCTCTTGCACCGCGAGGAGCGGCTCCTCATCGAGGGCTGAGAAGCTGATCGACGGATGCTCGGCGGGCGGTTCTGGTGGCGCCGCCGTCCTGTCGCTCGAGAGTGTTGGCGCGGTCGTCGTGTGGAGAAGCTGCGAGAGCGGGGTGCCGATGTGCGGCGCGTGAAAGTCGCGGGCGGCTGGGCGTTGTGTAGACGTGGCGGCGGGGAGCGGAATGCCGAACCGGGCAGCAATCGTAGCGGCGAGGCTCTGGTTGTCACGGCCCGTGAGGTACGCGACGAGGCCGGTATTCACGAGGAGTTCCGCGTAGTGGGGGTCGAGGGGCCCGTGGAGCACCACGAGGACCCCTTGCACGTGCCGCAACAGGCTCATGCAGAAGTCATAGGCGCTCATGTCTGTCAATTCTGTGGGCACAACTACGACGTGAAACCCACCCCCGAGCACCGCGCCCACAGCCTCAGCCCCATTGTTGACCACGGCGGTGGGGAAGCCCAGGTCGTACAGCTCGCGACCATAGCGCTGCGCGAGCACGCCTCCGATCAGCAGCGTAGCGGGGAGGGGTCCGGAGGAGGTATGGCTAGACATCGATTTCGGTCCTCGGCAGAACCCCCCGAAGCTAGCAGCGAACAGCGGCCCACGGGAGAGACGAGTGGCATTTACCAGCGTACAGAAGATCCGCTTCGACGACGTCGACGGGGCAGGCATCGTATACTACCCGCAGTTTTTTCACCTCTGCCACGCCGCGTTCGAGGACTTCTTCGACGATGCAGCGCCGGTCTCTTACCCAACCATGATTCGCGACCAGCGGCTGGGATTCCCCACCGTGGCCATACAGAGTCGCTTCTGCGCGCCTCTGTCC
>JBMTAX010000499.1:0-3193 GCA_049429145.1 Myxococcota bacterium | reverse complement strand
GAAGCGTCAGCCGACGACGGACGAGCGCTCCTCGACACGAGGTCCCGTTTCTGCCGAGATGGGTACGCCGAAGAGAGCACCGACCTGTGGAGCGAAGGCGGCATCTTGCTGGCCCAGTGTCACCAGGTGGTTGCCCTGCTCTGAGGGGGGCGCTGCTAGTTGACAAACAACACGAAAAGGGGCGTGAGCGCCCCTCGTCGTCGTACATGCGTTACCATCCGACTAGCGGAGGGCGTCCCGCATGAACTCAGAGATGCTCTTCTTGTTCAGCGTCTTCAAGGCGCTGGTAGAGAGCTTGAGGCGGATCCACCGCCCGCTCTCGAGATCAAAAATGCGCTTGGTCTGCAGATTGGGCTGCCAGCGCTTCTTGGTCTTGATGTTCGAGTGGGAGACCTTGTGGCCATTCATCCAGCGCTTGCCGGTTAGTTCGCAGCGAGCCATGACAGAAGCTCCATGAGAGATCGCAAAAGACATCTCGCTGTAGCAGTTGTTTTTCAGTCTGGCGAGCCCGAATCGCCGCGATCCTCCCTCACCTGCCCAGGAATCCCATGAGCGATCCCCCGTGGCAGGGTGAGGTCGAACTGACCTTGGAAGGGGCGCAGAGCCTGCTCCGGGCGCAGTTCCCGGGGTTAGTGAGCGGCCCGCTGCGGCGCCTCGGGAGGGGTTGGGACAACGACGCGCTGCTCGTCGATGACACGTGGGTGTTCCGCTTCCCGCGGCGACGATTGGCCGTGCCCCTCATCGAGAACGAGGCCCGGCTGCTCCCCCGGCTGGTGTCTCAGTTGCCAGTGCCCGTGCCACACCCTGAGCATCTGGGGCAGCCAAGCGAGGAGTATCCGTTCCCTTTCGTAGGCTATCGAAGCCTGCAGGGGATCACGGCAGATCGAGTTCTCATGGAGACAGACCCCTCTGCGATGCTGGCTGCCCCCGTCGGACGCTTCTTGCGTGCCCTCCACAGTGTGCCACCGGTCGGCGATGAACCCGGCGACGAGCTGCGACGAAGCGATGCCCGCAGCCGCCTCCCCGTCCTCGAGGATCGGCTGCGTCGGCTTGTGTCTGCGTTGCCCCCACAGGTGTCGCTCGAGGAGCTTCTCGACACAGCACAACGGAGTGCTGATGCGCCTCCACACCGAGGGCCGCCCGTGCTCGTGCATGGTGACCTCTATTCGCGACACCTGCTGGTCGACGAACAGCAGGATCTCGTGGGCGTCATCGATTGGGGAGACCTCCACCGCGGCGACCCTGCCCTCGACCTCTCCTTCGTCATCGGTTTCCTGCAGCCCGATTCGCGACCCGCGTTCTTCGCCAGCTACGGCCTCATCGACGACGAGACCGCAGCGCGCGCCCGCTTTCGTGCGCTCTTCCACGCCGCTGCTCTCCTCGACTATGGCCTCGCGGTCGGGGACGATTTTCTCGCACACAGCGCGGGCCGTTCGCTTCAGCTCGGGTGTCGATAAAGGCCAGGAGCTCGCGCGTTGTGGCGAACTCGCCCCGCAGCGACTTGGACCCACAGCGGCGTGGGCCCCATCCGTCATGCAACCGACAGGACGCACCGGTCAGGACCACAGGCCGAAGACTGATCGAAGCGACTTGACCTGGAGGTCCCCATGGTTGCCACCACCTCGCTCCGTCACGAGCCCCGCCGGCTTCCCTCGTCGAGTCACCTCGACCAGCTGGTGTCGGGGGGCCAAGTGCTCCGATCGGGCGGAGGGCCCGCGGTACAGCAGGCGCAGCAGCTTCTTGGAGCCCATGGGTTTTCGCCAGGCCCCTTCGACGGAATCATGGGTCCGAAGACGAGCGCCGCAGTGATTGCGTTTCAACGTAGTCGAGGCCTCGCGGCCGACGGCATCATCGGCCCCGAGACCCTACGGGAGCTCCACACCCCGGTGAGCGCCGGGGCCGGCGCGACGGCTGGTTCCCGCGGGATCATCCCGAGTGCGGGGGAGCGAATCCCGGGTCAGACGGGGGCAGACTTCCGACGAGCAGCTGACCTCGAGGCCGCGCGGCGCCAACGTGCAGCCCAACCCGCTGGGCCAGGGAGTCGGGCGGCAGCACAGCCGGGAGAGGTTCAACTCGCGCCACGCTCCATGAGCGAACGAGAAAAGTTCGACCACTACGCGACAATGATCCGCGCGCGTGGCGGAGAGGTGAATCCAGGGGGCAAGCCCACCGTCCTCGGAATCCGCGGCGTAGACATCCGTGGCGACAAGCACGCGTCGGTCAACAGCCGGGCCTACGACGACACCTTCGTCGTGTTGACAGCCGACAAGCGCGTACTCGAGCTCAGAGGGGCTACCCACGCCGGGCAAACCCGCTCATCTCTCGTCGACCACGTCGGTCGCATCAGCGCAGGGCATTATATGGCGACCGCCAACGGGAATCACAAAGGACAACCGAGCTACCACGTGAAGACGCTCGGTGGCAGCGGCGCTATCCCGGGGGCGCGCGATCGGAATCATGACGGCGCGTATTCGGCAGAGGAGCTGTCGGGTTCCCGCCGGCGCGGTGACGCGCTCACGGAGATCTTGTTTCACGTGGGTCTGGAGAACCGGCCGAGCTCCATTGGATGTCAGACCCTGCCGCCCGAAGCGATGCGCCAACTCATCGACCGGGTGGGTGGCCCACGGGGCAGTTTCTCTTTCTCCCTCGTCGAGGCGCAATGAGGGTTGTGAACCCTGGCCGCGTGAGTCACTGCCCCTCGTTCATGAACTTCTGCGCCCACGAGCGCAAACGCAGCACCGAGGGGATGCCGTCACCGGCCTGAAAAGTGAGTTTGTCTGCGAACTTGATTTTCTCTGCAGCCTGGTAGGCGACATAGGCCCGGCCAGCAGGTGACGCGAGGAGCGCATTCACCCGCTCTTCGTAGTCCGCCTGGACCTTGGCGATCATCGCCTCCGCCTCGGCGCTAAGACGGGCTGAGATGCCATTGGCCTCGGCCTGCACGCGTTGGCCGTATTCGGTGGTCTCCGCCTCGATGGGCTTGATGCCAAGGAGATGCTCGTCCTGCACCGTCTCCTCCGGGAGGGTCAGCACGGTCGAGGCCGTCTTTCGGAGTTCTTCCCGCTGCGCCGCCGAGAGGGCGGTCAATGACCGCCGCGCAGCACCGGGCGTTTGATCATCGCCGGTGTCGATGAATCCGATTTGAAAGGCTCGGTCGAGTTCAGCGAGAGCGCGAGCCCAGCCCTGGGTTTTC
>JBMTAX010000498.1:0-3225 GCA_049429145.1 Myxococcota bacterium | reverse complement strand
TCGGTGTCGACGACACCGCAGCCGCAATCGCATACACCATCGGCGTAGAAGAGGTGATCACAGGTCCAACCGACGGGGGTAGTGTCTAGGCAGATGTCAGTGTCGACCCACTGCCCGATGGCGCAGCGCTGCTCGAACACGAAAGGACCGCCGCTGCCGCAAGGGGTGTCCCCGATGCGCTCCTCGTCGTCGATGCATTGGTCGGCATCTTCGCAATCGTCGGTCGACTCGAAGCGCCCAAGCACACAGAGCTCAACCAGGGCGCCGCGGTCGTTGAGCCCGCAAGCTGCCGTCGAAAGACGCTCGTCGTCGTCAATACACTCGTCAGGGTCGCTGCATTCCTCGGTGTCCGCCCAGTCCCCCGCACTGCAACGCTGCAGCAAGGTACCTCGCCCGTTGAGGCCGCATGCGCCGCCGCTACGGGTAGCCCCTTCGGGTTCGCAACTGGGTGCCTCGCCTCCTCCGGCGTCGTCGACGGGAGTGCCGCTGTCAGCGGGGAGTCCACCGTCAAGCGTGGCTCCCGCGTCACCTGCGGGGGGAAGGGGCCCCGTGTCGCTGCGTGCCACGGGCTCGCCCTCTCTTTCGTCTCCGCAGGCCGCGGCCATCAGCATCGTGAGCAACCACCCTCCAGCCACTACCTTTGCGCGCAGCGTCATTGGCCCCTCCAAGGCAAACAATGCACCGCGTCATAGCAGGTCTGCCTAGATGGGGAAGCCCTGGGAACAGCGAATGCCCAGCAGAGCCAAGGGTTGCGGCCCGCCCCTGTTCTGCCCGATGGTCGGCTTTTACAGAGTTATAGGAGCACCAACCGTGGAAACCCCCAATAAGGAAGCCATCATCCAGTCGTTAAACCGCATCCTCGAGATCGAGCTCGCGGGGGTGGTCCGTTACACCCACTACGCGCTGATGGTGTTCGGCTACAACCGGATCCCCATTGTATCGTGGCTCAAGGGTAACTCAGAGGAAGGGCTCGCCCACGCCCACCGCGCGGGCGAGATGGTGACGTTGCTCGGCGGTCACCCCTCCCTCAAAATCGGCTCACTGCTCGAGACGGAACAGCATGATGTCGGCGACATCCTGCGCGAGAGTCTCGAGCACGAGAAAGCGGCGCTGAAAGAATACTACGCCCTGCTCAAGCTCGTCGAAGGCCGTTCCGTTCTCCTCGAGGAATATGCGCGGGAGATGATCGTGAAAGAGGAGCTCCACCTCGATGAGGTAAACAAGATGCTCCGGCAGCCCGGCGCGATCGAACCGTTTCAAGCCTAATCCCGTGCGGCGAGATCAACGGTCGTCGATGTCGCCCCGTGTGGTGGCCTTCGGAGGGTCGGTTGTCCGACCCTTTGTGGCTCGTCGAGCGTGGCACTCCCAGCTCCTTACGCGCAGCCACGCACAAAATGACCTACGCCGAACAGGCCGGCCACCAGGGTGAAGCGAAATCGACATTCGTCGATCTGGGCACCCGGCTTCTTCCGCTGGAGGGTTTGTTGCCAGACCCCCTCCCCGTCGAGCAAAGCTCGTCCGGTGCCCCCGCCCAAGAACGCGGGCACCGAGTGCACCTCCGTGACCGTCCGTGCGCGTGGGCATCTCAGCCGGGGAGGTGTTCATGTTCGGATGGTTTCGCTCCGATCCAGCCACCAAGCTGGAGAAGCGTTGGCGTGCATTGCTGAAAGAAGCCATGGAGCTGCAACGCGCGGGCAAGATTCCCGAGTTTGCGCGCAAGACGGCTGAGGCCGAACGGGTGCGGCTTGAGTTGGACGCTCTGCGCGGAGACAACAACGACAAATCGTGATTTGCCGAGGAAGACGCCAAGAGCCGATCAGGTGACCGAGGCGACGGCCCTGACGCTCCCTCCGCAGTGTGCGCGAATGATGTCTCGAAGTACCTCGCCGTAAATGGGCTTTTGCAGCACGTCATTCATCCCGGCGCGGGTTGCTTCGAGACGAACATGCTCGGTCACGTTGGCCGAAATGCCGATGATCGGTGTTGTTCGCTGCAGCTCTGTTTTGCGGAGCCGCTCGGCCACTTGCACACCACCAAGCAAAGGCATCTGTACGTCAAGCAGGATCAAATCGACGCGCCCACGGCCGCACCGTTCGAGCGCTGCAGCGCCGTCTTCGACGGAGATGACGCGGCACCCCATCTTCGTCGCGAGCAATCCAAATACTTTGCGCAGCACCGGGTCGTCGTCAGCGAGGAGCACCAATGGTGAAAAATCGAGAGGGGCCAAGCCGAAGGCTCCAGGCGAGTTTCCGAGCGCTTGGGTCACCCTGGGCTCATCGGGAGCCGTGGCCCGGTCGGGTGAGGCAGCCGGAGAGGAAGCATCGTCGAGACCTGCGGCGGGCGCCGCGTCCATAGGAGGCGCGGGAACACAGAACGAGAAGGTTGTCCCTTGCCCGACCTTGCTCTCGAGGGAGATTTCTCCTCCCATGGCACGGGCGAGGTCCCGTGAAATCGCGAGGCCGAGCCCGGTGCCGCTCGCCATAGGTTGTGTCGCCAAATGAGGCGCGCTGTACCGGTAGAATAGTTGTTCCTGCACCTCGGAGGCGATGCCGGGACCAGTATCGATGACGGCGAAACACAGGGCGGGCTCCCCTTTGCCCCGATGCCACGTCAAGTGAACGCGCACCTCACCTTGCTCGGTGTAGTGGATGGCGTTGCTGACGAGGTTCATCAAGACCTGTTTGATGCGCCCAGCATCACCGATCACGCACTCGGGAATATCGCCGTCGACTTCGAGGCTGAGTCCCAGACCTGCGGCCCTGGCAGATGCCTCAAACAGGCTCATCACCTCATTCGCCAGGTGCAGCGGAGCAAAGGGGAGGCGCCGCAGCGCCAAGTTGCCGCGGTCAAGTCGCGATGCCACGAGCAGGTCTTCGATCAACCGCAACAGCGCTACGCCAGAGCGCCGAATCAGGTCGATGTAGTCGCGCTGTGCATCTCCGAGAGGCATTTGAAGTACAAGCTCGCCGGCCCCCAACATACCGCTCAAGGGCGTGCGTAGCTCGTGGCTGACGGTGGCGAGAAACTCGCTCTTCTCCGCGCTGGCTTTCTCCGCGAGCTCTTTCGCCTGGGCGATCTCCCTGGCTCGGTCGGCGAGTTCGGCTGCCTGCATTTCAATGCGAAATGTATTGATTGCGTTCACCCAATATTCGCGATTCAATCGACGGGCCAATGGAAACAAATAAGCCCAAAAGATCAAACAGGACACCAGCGTAAAGTAATATC
>JBMTAX010000497.1:0-3228 GCA_049429145.1 Myxococcota bacterium | reverse complement strand
ACTCACCTCCACGTCGAGGGTGCGCGTTCGCCGTGTGAAGGTGGCGGTCACCGTGCGTGCGGCTGTCATGGTGACCTGGCAGTTTCCTGAGGTCGTGAGGGTGCAGTTGTCCGACCACACCACCTGGTCGTCGTTCACAGGGGCAGCGGTCAAGGTCACGACGGAGCCGTGGAGGTAGACTTCGCTGCAATCGGAACCGCAAGAGATACCGGCCGGTGACGAGGTGACGGTGCCGAGTCGGTCCCCTTCGCGGGTGATGGTAAGGGTGCGCGGCGCGAGGGCGAAGGTGGCGTTCACCGCCTTGTCGTCGTCGAGGGTCACCGCGCACGTCACCGAGCTGCCACTGCACGCCCCGCCCCACTGCACGAAGGTGCTGTCCGACGACGGAGTCGCGTTCAAGTAGACAAGAGTACCGGCAGCGAAGGTGTCGCTGCACGCCGCGCCGCAGGTGAAGTCGGGGCCAAAGAGGAGACCTGTCGTGCTGGTAGCTCCCTGGACAGTGCCGCTACCCGCGCCGTCTTTCGTCACCGTAATGGTTCGCGGGAGGAGCCCGAAGTTTGCTTTGACGAGGGTGGCCTCGTCGAGGGTCACCTCGCAGATGCCGGTGCCGGTGCAGGCGCCTTCCCATCCGACGAACGTGCTCGAGTTGTTGGCATCGGCGACGGCACTGAGCGTGACGACGCTGCCGAAGGGGTAGGCCGCGCTGCAGGTCTGGCCGCAGTCGATGACGCCGTCATCGCTGGTCACAGTGCCGCTGCCTGCGCCGACCTTCTCCACGTCGACATCGAACGAGCGCAGAGAGAAGCTCGCCGACACTGCCTGGTCTGTCGTCATGGTCACGGTGCAAGCGGCGGTGCTGCCAGTACAACCCGCGCCCACCCAGCCGGAGAAGACGCTGCTTGCGGCGGGCTCGGCAGAAAGCACCACTTGGCCGCCTTCGGTGAAACCAGCACTGCAGCTCGAGCTGGCGCCGTTCTGCCCGCACGCGATGCCAGCGGGGGTCGAAAGCACGGTGCCGGTGCCTTCCCCGACGAGCGTCACCTGCAAGTTCTTCGAAGGGGCCACGACGAACGACGCGACCAAGTTGCGTGGCGCCGTCATCTCGACGACGCACGCCCCTGTGCCAACGCAGGCGCCCTCGTACCCCGCGAACACACTGCCGTCCGCGGGGACCACGCTGACGCTCACGAGGGTTCCGTGCGGAAAATCTGCGCTGCAGCTCGCCCCGCACTCGATGCCGGCGGGGTCGGTGACGACGACACCGGTGCCGTCGCCAGCGGTCTCGATGACGAGCCGCCGCGGGAGCAAGGCGAAGTCAGCCTCGATCTCGAGGTCACCCTCGACGACGAGCGTGCACGAGAAGTCGCTCCCACAGCCGCCGCCGAGGAAACCCCCGAAGGCGCTGGTGCCCGTTTGGGCCGTAGCGCTGAGGGTCAGCGAGGTGCCAACGGGAAAGGACGCGGTGCAGCTCGTGCCGCAATGGAGACCGGCGGGCTGCGAGGTGACGAGACCCACGCCGTTGCCAGGCTTGCTCAGGATGATCTCTGCCTGCTGCGGCGCAAACGTTGCGATGACCTCGCGCGGGCCGGTGGTGGTCAGCGCGCACGACGAAGTTCCGCTGCAAGCGCCGCTGAAGCCCGTGAAGAGATGGCCCGCGGCCGGAGTGGCGGTCAACGACACCGCGATCGAGAACGGGAAAAGGGCTTCGCATTGGTCGCTGCAGTCGAGGCCTGCGGGAACCGACTGCACCGTGCCCTCGCCGTGCACGATGACGGTCACGGGTTGAGGCGCGCTGCAGGTCCCTGCGCCGTCGCACACCCCCGCGCCGCACGGAGTGTCTGCAGGAAGGGGCCTTGAGCTGCAGGTGCCGGCCACACAGACCCGTTGGCCGCAGATGTTGGTGTCGTCGCCACAGGGCACAAAATCATCGCGAACCTGCCACGCCGTCTGCGACTTGGTGCCATCGCAATAACGACATGCGTTGCTCGGATCGTCGGCACCGTTTGTGACGAACGCGCCACCGATGTGACATGCTGGCCCGCAGCTGCCGAAGCCGTCACAGCTGAGCCCGTCGGCGCAGGGGGTGCCCACCGGCAGTTGCGTGACCTCAGTGGTAGCGACCTGCACCGCGCAGCCGAGGCACGCGCCTTCCTCCAGGGGTTCACCGTCGAAGTAGAGTCGCTCCTCGAGAAAGCACGACGGGGTGCAGTCGCCGGCCCCATCGCAGAACGCGCCCTCCCCGCAGGGGGTGCCGAGGGGCTGAAGGACGCGAGCACAGGCACCGTTGCTCGACGAGCACTGCCCGTAACTGCACTCGTCGTCGAGGCCGCTGCAATCGAAGCTCTCTACGGGAGCGCAGGTACCGAGCCCATCGCACGCGCTCTCGATGGTGCAGGCGTCATCATCGCTGCAGGCCTCCCCGAGCGGCACGGGGGTGAAGCGCACCGTCGACACGTCGGCGTCACAGCGCCAGCAAGGCGCCCCTGAGGCGCTTTCGCCAAAAGCGTAGGGCACGCCCCCGATGACACAGCCGGACTTACAGCCGTCGACGGTGCAGGTCTCCCCGGCGTCACAGGTGGCCTGCCACTCGTCTTCAGGGGAGCACACGAGACACGAGAAGGTGGGGTGCACATCGCCGGGTCCAAACACCCCACCGCTTGCTTCGCAGCCCACGGGGAGCTGGCCACTGTCTCTCGTGCCGTCCTCGTCACTCCCGTCGACGGTGACCCCTCCCTGCTGAGGGAGAGGCGCCCGCTTGCACGCCCCCTTCAGGCATCGCTCGTCGGCGCTGGCACAATCGCCGTCGTCATTGCAGGGGGTGCTCACAGCCTGTGTCGTAAAGACGCCACATGACACGGAAAGACCGCTCGTGACGACGACGAGCACGAGGGCAAGGAGGCCGGGGCTGCAACGCATGGGGACGAGGATAGCGCATCCAAAAGAGGGTACGCCAATGACAGCCCCCCTGCCGGGGTGTCGTGCCGGTCCCGAAGCCGGCGCCTCAGACCAAGGACCTGCGTCGTCGAAGGGGCGCTGCGGCCAGGAGCAAGAGCAACCAAGAGATGGGCTCACCGCCCGCTGCGGCACAGCCAACGGCGGCACCGTCCTCCTCACTCTCGTGCTCGTCGTCGCTGCTCACACCTGCGTCGCTGCCCGTGCCCGCGTCACTCGTGCCTGCGTCGCTGCTCACACCTGCGTCGCTGCTCACACCTGCGTCGCTGCTCACAC
>JBMTAX010000496.1:0-3233 GCA_049429145.1 Myxococcota bacterium | reverse complement strand
TCGCTCGCAGTAGCTCGATGGGATGGAAGAGCCGCCCGTATTCGACGAGGGTCCAAATGGCTTGGCCGCAGGAGTCCCACTCTCCGGCTTGCGAGCGAAAGAAGCCATCCCGGTCCTGGCGCTCGCGATAGCTTTGCAGCTTCCGTCGTGCAGACTCTTGGTGACCGAGCCGAGCGAGAGCGCTCACGAGATAGGCGGAATCGCGAAACCAATGTTGATGATAGGTGAGCGGTCCAGGGCGGATGCAATCACCATCGTCGAGCACAAGCAGGGTTTGGTGAGCCTGATCGAACAATCGTTGGTGCGCGGGGAGCGGCAGCGCGATGCGTGCAGCCCCACTTCGTTTTTCCCTCCACTGAGCCCTTACCTGCGATGTAGGTCGAGCGGGCCCTGGGTGGCGTTGAGGCGTGGGCATGGAGAGCCGCCTCAGCGACGCCTCTGTGGCACGCGCCGGGTCCATGGGGGCAACGAACTCGAGGGCCATGGTTTGTCCCTCGGAGAGCTCCAGGGGGTAGAACGCCGCGGCGCTCGCGAATCCTGCCGGGCAGAACACCGTGGTGTCATCGCTGCGCTCTGCCGAGATCGCGTCACCACGCCAGAAGCTCGAGAGGCTGCGCTCGGCCGCGGGCTGCCGCAGCACCACCGCGGCTTTGCCATCGACCCGCCACCCAAAGTCCACGCTATCGATGCGATGGACCAGAGCGGGGCCCTCGGGATTGTAGGGGCGGAGGCTGACGACGAAGTGCGCCCCGGTGACGTCGACGAGAGCCGTCAGGTGCACCTTCAGCCGCACCAACTCGATACACTCGATCACATCGGCCCACACGTGTGATGACACGGTGAGAGGGCCCGCGCGAAACCGCCCCTGCACCAGCGGCAAGAAGCGGCTCATGCGCTGCTCGTAACCTTCCCGTAGCTCAGCCGGGGCTACCTCTTCTCCGTTCGGAAGCAGTACCGCCACGTCGATGGAGAAGCCACCGTGCTGGGGCATGACCAAGCCTCGGGGGTCCACGACGGCTTCCCGAGGACTGTCAGGGATGCCGATCGCGGTCCAGTTGCGATGGGTCAGGTTGTGCCAAAGTGGGGACATCGCCCGCGGTAAATAGGCCGTGTCATACGGATCGAGTTGACGCGTTACCCAGTAGGGCCAGAGCCAGTGCGGGCCAGAATGAAACACCTGTGCTGCAAGCAGTGCTCTTGCAGACTGGTTCAAGATGAGAGGTACCAGTTCCCGGGGGAACGCATCTTCCGCATGGCGAGACAATCCAGATAGGGCATGCAGGAAGCTGTGCACGTCTGGCACCCCTAGCCGCGCGGCCAGCGCTCGCCACACGTGGCCGCGCCACAAACGGGTGGGTGGCGCGATTGCCTCCGGCGATAGGGGCTCATGCCTCAGCTGGCTCGACCTTTGCTCACCCTTTGCTGCCTCGTGATCCCTTTTTCCCGAAGGCGACTGTGAGGCGTTCCCTGCGGCGAAGCTTTTTTTTCGACCGCTCGCGTTCTGTCTTCTAGAAGTCGACATCCGTCCCCCACTGGCGCCAGACCACCGACGAGGACCTACATGCGCATCGTGATGTTTCAGGACACCTACCACCCCGCTACCAACGGAGTGGTGGTCTCCACCGACCTCTTCATCGACGAGCTGAAGAGGCGCGGTCACGAAGTGTTGCTGATCGCTCCCCGACACCCCGACTATAAGGAGCCCGCTCCCGAGGGGGTGCACCTGATCCCTGCAGTGTCGGCGGAGTTCATCTATCCCGGTGCCAGCCTTGGGAAGTTCTGGGCCGGCAATGTCGGCCCACTCCTCGAGCAGTTCCGGCCCGACATCATGCACTCGATGACCGAGTTCACCATCGGCCATTGGGTTGCGTCGTACTTCCGCGAGAAGATGCACCTGAAGCGCGTGCATACCTTCCACACGCTGTGGACCGAGTATTTCTTCTACCTGCCCATTCCGACGGCCATCGTGAACCGTTGGTTCCAATATGTCGCCCCGCGTTGTTGCCGCAAGCGCTTCGACCAAGTGCTCGTGCCGAGCGAAGCCATGCGAGATACCGTCTCTTCCGAGTGGGGGGTCGACGTTCCCCTCGACGTTCTACCCACGGGGTTGCACCTCGACCGCTTCAAGGGCGGTGTCGGTGAGCGCTTCCGTCAGCGTTACGGTATCGCCGAAGATGAACGAGATCTCCTCTATCTCGGCCGCCTCGGCGACGAGAAGAACGTCGAGCTCGTCGTCGACACCATGGCGGAGCTTCGTCGCCGCGGCGAGCCCCGGGTGAAGCTCGTCATCGCCGGAGGGGGCCCCGATGCATACCTGCGCAAGTTGCACGCGCGCTGCGATGCCCTCGGGTTGGCCGACGTCATCTGGACGGGCTTCGTTCGCGGACAAGACTGGCTCGACACCTACGCAGGCGCAGACATCGTTCTCTTCCCCTCGACCACGGAGACCCAGGGGCTCGTGGTGGTCGAGTCCCTCGCGGCGGGCAAGCCCCTCGTCAGCATCGAGGCCATGGGGCCTGGCAGCGTCATGAAGGGGGAGCGCGGCTGTCTCTTCGCGACCAACGACGCTCGCGATTTTGCTGACAAGACGCAGCGACTCCTCCACGACGACGTGCTCTACCAGCGCAAGCGTCGCGAAGCGGCTGAGGTGGCGCAAAGCTATTCCATCGAGCAGCGAGGTGCTGAGCTCGAAGCCATCTACTACCGCGTGCTGGGCCAGGCACCGGTCGAGCTCGTGAACAGCGTGGAGCCCGTTTCGGCGGAGCCACGGCGAAACCTTCCCCACCGCAAGGTGGTCTGACGCTGCCGTCGGCATGGGACTCGCTCTTTCTGGGGGAAACCCTTCCGAAAGGGCACACCCATGCCACACCCTTCCCACACTTATTTCTGCAGGCCCACCTCACCCACAACGGTGGGGGCTGTGTGGGTCTTGGGCTTTTGCGTCGTGTCGATGCTCCATGCCAGCGCCACCACCGCGCGCCCTACTGGCACAGAGGCGCAGCTCACCCCCTATCCCGACGAGCCGCCCACTCTGTCTCTGAACGAGACGGAGTGGCAGCAACTTCGGGCGGGACAATCCCTGTCTCGCCTCGGGGAGGCGGCGACGGGGGGGCATGCCTCCTCGGTGTTTCTGGTGGAGGCTTCGCCCGATGCGGTTTGGAATGTACTGAAACAGTTTGAGCGGTATCCCGATTGGATCGATTCCGTCCAAGCGACCGAGGTCTACCGGCGCA
>JBMTAX010000495.1:0-3237 GCA_049429145.1 Myxococcota bacterium | reverse complement strand
ATGCGTCGCGCCACGCGCGCGCCGCGGCGCGCATCGTCGTTGGTGGGATGGGCATTGCGGTGCTGATCGCCCTCGCGATCACCGTGGTCGGCCTCGGCATGCGGGCAGAGCAAGAGCGCAGCGCAGAGTCAGTGACCCCCCAAGCGACGTCAACCACAGCGCCCCCTGCCGCCGAGGAGCCTGCAGCGCCGCAACCCCTGCTCCTCCTGGTCGAGACCTTCACCACGTCCGAGGACGACGCGGAGCTCGACGAGCTCGCCGTCGCCCTGAGCGATGCGGCTGCCGAGGCGCTGAAGCCCCTGCTGCCGGGGATGAGGCTCATGCGACGGCAAGCTGACAGCAGTGCGACGTCGTCCGGGACCACCGCGGTCGGCACCACCCCGGAAGCGGCGCTGCCCATGATCTTTCTGCGCGGTGCGCTGAAGCGAAACGAACAACGACTTGCGGTAGATGTGTCGATGACCCATGGCAATGACGACAGAGTCCTAGTGCAATTTCGTGTCGAGCGGCCTGCTACCGCGGTTTTTGACCTGCAGGCAGAGCTGGGCCGTGAGCTGCGTCGAGGCCTGCGCGAAGCGCGTGCGGCCGTGACACCCTGAAGCCAATGCGCATGCGGACGTTGCGGCGTCAGCCTTTGTGCTGCGCTGCGACAGGAAATGACGAACACTCCCAGCCTTCCTCCTCTCAGACTGCGGTGCCAAGCAGCGCTCACGCGAAAACTGGCCTCTGCTCGGGCCAAGGGTCATGCTCCTTGCACGTCGTCAACGCGGCCAGCAGCGGAGGGATGTGATGGAGGAAGCGGAGTTTCAGGAGGCGCTCCTGCAGGTGATGGAGCGGAAGTCACACTGGGCTTGGCCCGCGTTCACCCAAGGCCGCGTCGCCAAGGACAAGCTGCACATTCACCTCGAGCAGGAATATGCGACGTACGTGCGGGACTTCCCGGTCCTCGTTGGCCGAGCCTACGTCTCGTGCCCCTTGCCTCATGTGCGAGCCGAGCTCATCGAGAACGTCTTCGAGGAGGAGACAGGCGGCATCGCGGCGGGACGGCCCCATCCTGACCTGTTCTTGGAATACCCACGTGGTCTCGGAATGGATCTGTCACGGTTCACGGAGGTGCGGCTTTTGCCCGGCGCAAGGCGTTACCGCCGCTTCCTCGACAGCGCGACGGAACGCGAGGGTTGGGATATCGCCACCGCGGTCGTCACCCTCTTCATCGAGGGGACGCCATTCGAACGAGGCGAGCTCGACGAGAAGGCGTCGAAACGGCCTACACCGCCTCTCGAGGACCATCCGCTCGTAAAGCACTACGGCTTGCCTCTCGAGCACCTGGCCTTGACGAAGGCGCACCGCAGCGTCGAGGGGTCACATCGCGCTGCAGCGTGGCGAGCTGTGCTCAGCGCTGTCGCCCCTGACCGTCGCGCAGCGGTTGTAGAGGCAATGGAAGACGCACTCTTTCACTGGCTCGAATACCGAGATGACGTGGCGACGGCGTGTGGATTGAGGCGCCAATAAAAAACGCTGGCGACCGCCCACCACGGCAGCCGCCAGCAATGTGCCCGGACACTGGGGGAGCATGGCGGGCACACAGGTACGGTGCCGAACCCCTTCGGGTGGTTACAGGAGCACGCAGATCTGGTGTGGAGGGGAAAGCCTGACCCAGCGGAGTGTGCATCGTGCGATAGGAGTCTCATGGATCCGAACGCCCCTGCTGGACGCGCTCATATTGTCCAGGTTGGTCACCTCGCTGCGTCGTGGTCCGAACGCTTTGTTCCCGACCCGTTCGTGCTCGCCATCCTCCTCGCTGGCGCGGTGTTTGTCCTCGGCATCGCAGGGCAACAACTCGGTCCGCTGGACCTCGTTCGTAGCTTCGCGAGCGGCATGCTCGCGCCCCCCCTGCTGACCTTCGCATTCCAGATGGCGCTCATCCTCGTCACAGGCCAAGCGCTGGCGGAAGCAGCGCCAGTTCGTCGTGGCCTACGAGCCCTTGCCGCGTTGCCTCGTACTGGACCACAAGCTGCAGCAACGGTGGCCGCAGGCGCGATGCTTCTCAGCACACTCAACTGGGGCCTTGGGCTTGTGGGAGGCGCACTCCTCGCGCGCGAGGTTGGCCGTGCGTGCTCGCAGCGAGGGACGCCGATCTCGTACCCGCTGCTTGGTGCAGCGGGCTACATGGGGATGCTCATCTGGCACGGAGGGCTCAGTGGCTCTGCCCCCCTCGCCGTGACGACGTCCGGCAGCTTCGGCGAGGCGATCCCCATCTCCGCCACCGTCTTCCGTGGCACCAACCTCGCCCTGCTTGCGGTGCTGCTGGTTTTCGTGCCGGGCGTCTTCGCCTGGCTTGGCACCGGCGCACCGAATGCGTCCCATCCGGCCCTCTCCACCGTCGAGACACGACACGAACAAAGACGGCATGAAGGGGAACGGCGACGCCTCGTTTCGCGCCTCGAGTCGGGCCTGTTCACGTCGCTCCTGCTCGCCGTCCCCATCGTCACCGCTTTGTTGCTCGCCCTTGCTGACGACGGCATCGCCTCGATCCAACTGAACTTCATCATCTTGGCTTTTCTGGCCGCGGGTCTCCTCGCCCATCGATCGCCACGAGCCTACGTGGCAGCCTTCACCGTCGGCGCCACCAACGCGAGCGGCATTTTGCTGCAGTTCCCCATTTATTTCGGAGCACTCGCGGTAACCCGTGATTCAGGTCTGCTCATCGACATCGCACGAACGTTCGCCTCGTGGACCGATGGCCTGAGCGCCGTCGTCCCCCTGTCGACGAGCGCCGCATGGACCACGTTTGCCTCGGCAGCATTATTAAATCTGCTCGTGCCGAGCGGCGGCGGTCAATGGGCCCTGCAGAGCCCGATCCTCGTCGAGACTGCGACGAGGCTGTCGCTTGACCGGGCACCGCTGGTCATGGCGTTCGCCTACGGTGACGAGCTCACGAACCTGCTGCAACCCTTCTGGGCACTGCCGCTCCTCTCCATCACAGGGCTCACCGCAAAGGAGGTCTTCGGGTACACGCTGCTCGTCATGACGCTGTGCACGCCCCTGTTCCTCGTCGCGCTGGCACTGCAGTAGGAGCGGGGAGGCCTTAGTTCCTGCGTGGGTCTACGAGGCCAGCAGGCCGCTATGGCGAAGCAGCGCGTCGGTGGAGGGGCCGCGACCACGAAAGGCCTGGAACACCTCCATGGGATGCTGGCTTCCGCCGAGCGCGAGCACGGTATCGCGGAAGCGACGACC
>JBMTAX010000494.1:0-3238 GCA_049429145.1 Myxococcota bacterium | reverse complement strand
TGCTGCGGGTGAGCCAGGGCGTCTTCTCCATCGCCAAGACCTGCCAGGTGTGCCAGGGCTCTGGTCGGGTCATCGAGAAGCCCTGCCAAGACTGCCGTGGCATCGGCCAGCGCGAGGTCGAGCGCGAAATCTCGGTAAAGGTTCCTGCGGGCGTCGATGAGGGAACGCGTCTCCGCTTTGTCGGAGAGGGCGAAGCTGGGCGCCTGGGTGGCCCGCGGGGCGATCTCTACGTCGTGCTGGGAATCGCGGCCCATCCCCTGTTTGAACGACAAGGGGAGCACGTCTTCTGCGAAGTGCCGATCAGCTTTCCCCAGGCCGCGCTCGGATGCTCTCTCGATGTGCCCACCCTGGAAGGGCGGGTCGCCATGAAGATCCCCCCGGGGACGCAGCCTGGGACGCTGCTGCGCTTGCGCGGCAAGGGCATCCCGCATCTGCGCGGCGGAGGTCGGGGCGACCAGTTGGTCAAGATGCGCCTTGAGGTGCCCCGGTCGCTCAACGAAGAGCAAACCCATCTCCTGGAACAGTTCGGGGCAGCCATGGGTGAAGACGTTCACCCAGAGCACAAGAGCTTCTTCGACAAGGTGCGCGAGCTCTTCGACTGAGGGCACGCGGCGGTACGGTCGCGGCCAAGGCCGGGGCTCATGGGGGTCTCCCTTGCGTCTCCTCTTTCTGGGCTGCAGCGCCGCGATTCTCCTCGGCGATGTAGCGTTGGCAAATCGCGCCCATCCTGCGGTCTACCGCTACTCGGGTCGTCCCGGGGAGAGCTCGCTTCAGTGCTTGGGATGCCATAATTCGGACGCAGTGCCCGCTCCTGCCATCACGGTAGACGGGACCGAAGAGCTCCGGGCGGGCGACACCGCGGTGCTGACCCTGACCATCAACTCCTTCGCGGCGAACCCCGAGGGGAGAATCGCGGGCTATGTCGCTACCACCGATGGCGCGGGGGTGTTCGCGGAAGAGCTGAGCGACGGGGTTGTCGATCGGTGCGCCATCGCCAACGGCGTCAAGCATCGAGCCCCCGAGGTATCGACAACGCTGTGCGATGGCGTAGTGCCCTGCCCCTCGTTTTTTTCCTCGGCAGGCAGCGCGACCTACACCCTTACCCTCGCGCATCTGCAAGAAGGTGATTTCACACTCTTTGTCGCCGCGAATGACGCGAACAACAACCGGCAGGCCTCAGGGGACCACGGAGCCGTCGCGGCGTTTCCTCTGCGCATCGGGCCAGCCGCCGATGGCGTCCCAGACGCCACCGAGGTCTGTGGGCAAGTCCCCGAGCCGAGCGAAGCGGAAGAAACCCCGGGCGACCGCGATTCCAATGCGGCCGGGTGCGCCGGTGCGCGAGGCCCCTCACACTTTCCCGTTTCGGCACTGACGCTGCTGCTCACCCTGGCGGCGTTGGATACGCGCAGGAAGAGACAGCACCGCTGAGAGGACTGCGGATTCTCGGTCTGCGTCGCCGATGGCCAAGGTGTCGACATGCCGAAAGTTCTCTTCGGCATTAAGCGCGGGCACCCCTCGGGTATTGTTGTTTACCGCAATAAATCGGGCGTCTGCGCCAGAGCCTGGGAGTGTCGCGATTCGGGATGGACGGGCCACGCTTCCACTGGTTCCAGTCACCAGGCCAAGGCGACCAGAGATTATGGCGTGGGTGCAATGCAACCCAGGCGCCCTTGCACAAAGCCGGGTACCCGGGCAAGCCTGACCCCTCACGGTAAGTCGACGGCAAGCCCAAAGGCACCGACGCAGGTGGCCAGCTGGTGACCGTCATATGGAGCCAGCAGACGAGCGAGTGCAGGCTGGAAAGCTAGGGGGAAAAAACCAGGTCACCGAAGCGGGCGAGGTGGTGAAAGTCACCCGATAGCGGGGACGACCACGCCGACGCCTCACTGCCTGTCACCCGGCCGTTGCTGCGCCGCCGGTCGAGACGAAAGAAATTGGCCCGCCAACGGGTACCCGGCGCGGGCTTGCCGGGGAGATCGCGGATTTCTTCCAGGGGAATGCGCCACTCGCTGACGAAGCCGCGATCGGTGTCTGACCCGTCGTTGAAGGTCCCGTCGATATGGGTCCTGGTCTCGAAGGCGACGTTGTAGGTGGTCTCGAAGTTCTTCCGCCTGCCGCCCCGAAACGCCGCATCGAAGTGCACATCGTTGGGCGCGGCCTGCAGTTCTACGTACTCGTCCCCGTCACCGTCGGCGTCCAGGAACACCTCCACCGCCTCCGATTCGTACAGCGGATCGTCGCGCTCGGTGTACGGGGTGTGCACGTCGCTATCTTCACACTCGAAGGCGACGTAGAGGTTTTCATCGTCCCACAGGGCCCTCACCCAGGTGCGGTTCCGCAACGGACGAACGCCGTCCCATGCCAGGAAGGGACCAGCCCGAGGAGCTTGCGCCCAGTCAGTCTCCTCGAGCCGCCCGTCGATCGCGATGGGGGCACGACGAAGGGGCACCTGCAAGGTAGGGCGAGAAGGTAATCCGCCCGGCACAGGCACACGGGCGAGGGACACGCGATCGTCCCCATCGTCGGCGCCCTTCGTCACGGCCCAGCGGTTTTTTCCCTCATAGAGTCCGATGAACAGCTCTATCTCCTGACCGGGGAAAATCGCGGGCACGGTCACGCGAAAACGATCTTCGAGGATGTCCCCGGGCAGAAATCCACCCTCCATGGTGCGTCCGGACAGCGCGGCGTGATCGGCCCCGAGTTGGTTCACCTCGGCGCCGGGCACCCTCCCATGCACGAAGATTTTGGGCATGCGGGCGATGGGCGCCAAGACTTCGAATACCAGGGTCAGTTCCGCGGTGGCGCCAGCGGGCAGATCGGCCGGGAGCGAGGCCCCAAGGAGGCGAATGGTGCCGTCGAATTCGGCCACGAGAGCTCTTGCGCCAGAAGGCAGCGGGGGGACCTGCCCGGGGGGCAGAGGGGAGATCTCGGTCGCCGTCACCCGCCGGAAGGACGTGGGAGCCTCGCGGGCACAACTCGCCAGAGCGAGCGCCAACAGAGGTAAAACCACGACGCGGGAAGTCTTACTCATGGGGCGCCTTGTATTCCCCAAAACGCTAACGTTGTAGAAGGTTTGGTGGTGGAAAGACCGAGCTCCAGGGGGTGCCGGTCGGGCCTTGTGAAGTAGAGGTGAATGCAGTCGGGCGGTCTACCGTCTCTTTGCAGGCCCCATCCTGGAGTTCGCCATGCTCGCCACAGCCTCGACCTTGCTGCTGCAGCCACGCAGTGCCCTCTTCGC
>JBMTAX010000493.1:0-3205 GCA_049429145.1 Myxococcota bacterium | reverse complement strand
TCTGGCGTGAGCGCGCGCAGGGTGTCGAGCAAGCCCCCGAGGAGACCGGCATGGCCCTCACGCCCGAGGTAATGCTCAAGTACCGCGGGGAAGAGCGGGAAGATGATGGAGAACCCCACGAGGTCGAGAAAGACCGTGAGCAAGACGACCCCAAGCCCGGTGGAGGACGCAGGCGCGGGTCGCTCGGGTATCTCGGGAGTACTCATGATGCTCATCTCGAGGCTCGTCGCTCGTACCTAGGCAGCGCTCCTTTGGCCAGCGCGCAGGGCGAAAGACCATGCTACGACCGCCGCGCAGCTGGCGACGGGATACCTACCTGGAGGGCAGAAGGCCATGGAGAGAATACGTTCCAAGGAGCTTTTCGAGCGGGCCACGCGCCACCTCGTCGGGGGCGTCAATTCGCCGGTGCGTGCGTTCCGTGGCGTCGGTGGCACACCGCTGTTTTTGGAGAGCGGCAGAGGACCTCGCATCACCGACGTCGATGGCAACGAATACATCGACTATGTCATGTCGTGGGGGCCGCTCATCCTCGGGCATGCTCACCCCGAGGTCGTCAGCGCCATCGCTGCGCAAGCGCTGCGCGGGACGAGCTTCGGCGCGCCCTGCGCCCTCGAGATCGAGCTCGCGGAGCTCGTGACCCGCGCGTACCCTTCGGTGGAGAAAATCCGCTTCGTCTCGTCGGGCACCGAGGCGACCATGAGCGCGCTGCGCCTCGCCCGCGGCGCCACGGGCAAAGACGGCATCGTCAAATGCGAGGGCTGCTACCACGGCCACGCGGACAGCCTCCTCGTCAAAGCGGGCAGTGGCGTCAGCACCCTCGGACTGCCCGACTCGCCGGGCGTGCCGGGTGACCTCGCCCGTCACACGTTCAATGTTCCGTTCAACGACCATGAAGCGCTGGCGCAGCTTCTCGACGAGGTAGGTCACCAAGTTGCCTGCGTCATCCTAGAGCCCGTGGCGGGCAACATGGGCTGCGTGCCTCCGCTACCCGGGTACCTCGAGAAGGTACGAGAACTCTGCACCCGACACGGCGTACTGCTGATCTTCGACGAGGTGATGACTGGCTTTCGCGTCGCCCTCGGTGGCGCGCAAGAACGATATGGGGTCGCGCCAGACATCACGTGCTTCGGCAAGGTCATCGGCGGGGGACTCCCGGTAGGGGCTTTTGGCGCCTCTCGATCACTCATGGCGAAGCTCGCCCCAGAGGGAGCCATCTACCAAGCTGGCACCCTGAGCGGGAACCCGCTCGCCATGGCTGCCGGCCTCGCGACGCTACGACCGCTTTTCGAAGACGGGGTCTACACGCGATTGTCGACCACGGCGATGCGCGTAGCCGAAGGCATGGCTGAAGCTGCCCGCGCGGTGGGTTTCCCAGCCTCGTCCACGTCGGCAGGCAGCATGTTCTCACTCTTCCTCCGCGACCGAGCGCCCCACGACTACGACACGGTCAAGGAGGCCGACAAAGACCGCTTCGCACGGTTCTTCTGGCTGATGCTCGATCGAGGGGTTTACCTCGCACCGAGCGCGTTCGAGGCGGGCTTCGTCTCCCTCGCCCACGGCGAGGAGGAGATCGACGCAACGCTGGCCGCTGCACGCGATGCCTTCGCGACGCTGCGCGCGCACGAAGAAGCCTGAGCCCCGCAGCGGCCCCTACTATCGAGTACGCCATGACCCGCGCCCTCTATCTCGACTGTTATGCCGGCATCAGCGGCAATATGTTTCTCGCGGCTCTGCTCGATGCGGGTCTCGACGAGAGCGCGTGGCGTGAAGCCCTTGGGCGGCTGCCTGTGGAGGGTGTCGACGTGCGGCTCGAGCGCGTGCACAAGCGGGGCATCGCGGCGCTGCATGCATCGGTGACGCACCCAGAGCAGCACGCGCACCGCCACCTCGAGGATGTGCTGCGTGTCCTGCGCGACGCGACCCTGGAGGGGGCGGTCTACGCCCGGGCCGAGCGCATCTTTACGCGACTCGCCGAGGCGGAGGCCGAGGTGCATGGCACCACCGTCGACCACGTTCACTTCCACGAGGTGGGCGCCATCGACGCCATTGTCGATGTCATGAGCGCAGCCTTCTTGCTCGAGCTGGCCGACGTCGAGCGCGTGATCTGCTCCCCGGTGCGCACGGGCTTCGGCACGGTGCGCTGCGAGCACGGACTGATGCCGGTACCCGCGCCCGCTACGGCGCTGTTACTGCGCGGCGTCCCCACCTACGCCGGGGATGTGGCAGGTGAATTCACCACCCCGACGGGTGCTGCGATCCTCGCGGCCTCGGTCGACGAGTTCCGGCCTCAACCGCTGCTGCGCACCGAGCACCTCGGCTACGGCGCTGGTTCAAGAGAGGCTCCGTTTCCGAACTGCGTGCGCGCCGCCATCGGCGTACTCGAGGGCGTACCGGCACAGGCGGACGTCCCGTGGCACGCAGAGTCGCTGCTCGAGGTGGAGACCCACGTCGATGACATGACCGGCGAAGACCTCGGTTTTCTCGTAGAGCGTTTGCTTGCCGGCCCTGCCGTCGACGTGCTCGTGGTACCCGCCCTCGGCAAGAAAGGCCGCCCTGCACAGGTCGTACGGGCGCTGTGCCATCCTGTCGACGAGCGAGCGTTGCTCTCGCTCTTGTTTCAGCACTCCACGACCTTGGGGGCGCGGGTGCGTCTCGAACGACGTGTGTTTCTCCCCCGTGAGCAGGTGGTGCTCCCTACCCCCGATGGCGAGGTGCGCGCCAAGCGCACCGCCGATGGCCGGGTGCGGCCCGAATACGACGACGTCGCTGCGCAGGCGCGCGCCGGCGGGCCCTCGTTGGCTGCACGACGCGCCGCGCTCCAGCGAGGAGAGAAGGGTTCATGAGGCCCGAGGGGCCTTGCAGCGCACTGCACGCGTGTCACGCTCAAGGAATGAAAGCTGCCATCGCTCCGCTCAGTCTCGGTTTCCTTTTTGTTGCTTGCATGCCCTCAGGGGGTTCCCCTTCGGGAACCGACGACGGTGGCATCGAGATCGTCGACGCGGGTCTCGGCGGCGGCGACAACGGGGAGACGCACGAAGATGCAGGCACGGGCGATGCGGGGCTGACCGACGGGGGCGATACGTCTGCGTCTGACGCCGGGACTCCCGTGGATGGAGGCGCATTGCCCGGCGACGGCGGCTTCACGCTCCCTGACGGCGGCGTAAGCGAATACGTAGGGGAGGCCGAGGTAGGTGTCGTGTGCGGG
>JBMTAX010000492.1:0-3243 GCA_049429145.1 Myxococcota bacterium | reverse complement strand
TACCGACCTCTTTGCCGTCGACGAACACCGTCGCGCCATCGGGGGCGAGCACGTCGAGGGCGCCGACATAGGAGCCCGCGTTGGCGCCGCCGAGGAGACGGTCGACGTAAGGCCGCGCGAGGATCACGATCTCGTCAGGGCCGCTGCGCCAGGTCGCCTCCACCCGCTCTTTCACCTCGGGGACCACCGGGTCGACGAGCGACAGACTGAAGACGTAGGCCTGGGCC
Source organism: Myxococcota bacterium (assembly GCA_049429145.1). Lineage (GTDB taxonomy): Bacteria > Myxococcota > UBA727 > UBA727 > CAYLZW01 > JBMTAX01. Next base: position 3,016 of record JBMTAX010000492.1, on the reverse strand, counting down.
ACCTGCTCGATGCTGCCGACGATGACAAGGTCGGCCTCTACCAGCTTGCCGAGGTCAGCGGCGCATTTCACCGACTCACACCCAAGCAGGGCTTGATCGGCCTTATGGGCCAAGATCGCCTGGATCTCGCTGCGAGAGACCGCCCTGACGTCGTCACGCGCGTTGAGCTCGGCGGTGATCACCGTCGCCAGCGCGGACGCCAGACCGGAGGCCCCATCGCTCGCTCTGAGGTCGAGGACGGCGATGAGTGGGGAGTCCTGTTTCGCAGCGGCGAGAGCTGGGACGTTAGGCGGCAACTCCCCTGCGGGCGACCCGCTGCCGGAAGTCCTCTTCGTCATTGTGTCCCCTGAGGTCGGTTCGCCCTCGATGACGGCGTTCGCCGGAACCTCGACGGCGACCGAAGAGGGGGCTTGGGCCGCTTCATCGAGCCCCGTCGCCCTGTCTACCGGGGCAGCAACCGACGCTTCGGTGGCGGGCACGACGGCCACAGCGGCGTCGCCCGGCCGAGCCGCTGTGGGCGCCGGTTCTGCTTGCGCCAACGTTGTCGCAAAAGTGATGGCGCCGACGAGCGCGAACCGAGCATCACGAAGAGCACGCAGCATAGGCACCTCTGAGACCAAAGCCCGAACGGGATGTTGCCCCCCCTTGACGTCGGCTGCAATGGCCAGGGGGGGCGCTATTTGTGTCCCTGTAGGGAGAGGCAGGGTCTTGTGGGAGCGCCCCGCCCATTGCTGTGACGAGCGTCGCATTCGCGACGATTGCCATCAGTCCTCGTCTTCTTCCTCGTCCTCCTCGTCATTTTCTGACGCGATCTCGACGAGGGTGGCGCAGACAAGACCTTCGGCGACCTCGAGGAGGGTGTACACCCGCTCTTCGAGCGCCTCAATCAGCTCGCCACCGCGCTCTTCGTCCGTGACCATCTCGGTGGCCATCGCCTCAAGCAACTCACGCGCGATTTCTTCTGGATCACGTTTCTTCGGGGTGCTCTTCGCCACTGCATGCCTCTTTGTTTGGGGCCCGTCATCGCGGGACCCGGGCACGCCATCCCATCGAAGGAAAAAAGTCCATGGAGGACGTCTCGTTTTGACGGATGTCGACGTGGCGGGACTCTCCGTCGAAGACATCGCCGGCGGGCATCACGGCAAGGGCGGGTCCCAGCGCAGTTCTTCGCTCTCTAGTGCCGTCGGTGAAGAGGCGCCCATCCCTCGGGCTTCCTCGAGAAAGAGCCAGGTTGCCCGGGTGATGAGTCCGGCTGCCTCGTCGCCCGGGAGGAAGTCATCCCCACAGCCGTCTCCGTCCTCGACGACCTCACATGACGCAGGCACGAACGAATAGTGACCGGCGTTCGGCATGAGACCAAGGTACGAGGGCACGGTGCTGACCGAAGCGTGCAGCGACGATACATCCGTCCAGAGGGTGGTGTCGTCTCGCTCAGCGGCGAGCGTCATCAGCGGCACGTCGATCGCTTCGTGCTTGAGTCCCAAGGTGCCGTCGGCGTGCCAAGGGGCCTGGGTCGCCACTGCCCATACCCGCGGGTCTTGGCGGCTTGTGGATGCACCACGTGGGGGCGTGAGCTCCCAGCCACCTACGGCGAGGGCGGTGTAACCCCCATAGCTATGCCCGATCACGGCGTAGCCTGCATTTTCGTCGACACAGCCATACAGCACGTTCGCTGGGTCTTCAGAGGCGCGTACCAGCCACGCGAAGGTGTCTTGCACATCGACGGGGCGCCGCAGCACCACGTGGTCGAAGGCGGCATCGCTATTGTCATTGTCCAAGAACGTGTTGAAGCGGTGATCGGGCGCAGCGACGACGTACCCCTGCGACGCGAGATGTTCGGTGAGGTAGCTGCTGAGCCACCGAACTCCGCCACTGCCGTGGCTGTAAATCGCGACGGGGCGGGGGCTCTCGCAGGCAGCCTGCGGCTTGGCGTACCCATGCCCGGGGGCGATGTCGTCGTAGCAGAAGGGTGAGGCACCGTCGATGCTGGTCGCGGGGTACCACGCCGATGCCTTCAGCTCGACGTCTTCCTCACCAAACAGCGTCTCTCGCCTCACCGTCGAGACGAGCACCTCTTCGACGACGCCGACAGAATACGGCCCCGGGGCTACACCCCTCGGCTCGATGATCACGCTCGGATCATCACAATACGAAGGCACGCACGCATCGAGGCAGCCCGTAGTCGTCAGCGCACACCCAATCGCCAACATGTTCCGTATGCGAGATATCTTCATGGGTGCTTCTCCTCGAGCAAGGGTGCGTGCCACCCGCTGGAAGGCACACGCCTCCGCGGGGCTCGGATCGTCGACGCTGACACCCGTTGGTGTTCCTGACCCTTGACGGCCGCGCCGACTTGAACGCTGACTATTGGCGTCTGCGGCCACCGCCTGCAACGGCGAGACAGCACCTGGCCCGCGGCAACGTGAGCCAGGGCTGCCGGCGCCATCGGCGTGGCACCCCCCCATTTCCTCTAGCCGCAGTCGGGCTTCGTCGAGAGAATGCCCTTCGCATGGGGTCGGCACGCAGATGACGGCGACCGGGGACAGGCCACCTCGACCTTCGACGACGGCTGCACCCGAATCATTGTGCCGGCGGGTCGGAGTTCCCGCTGGCTTCCGTCGAGGGCTGCACCCCATTTGCCCCACGCCCAAGACCGCAGGCCAAGCCAGAGAACCCCTCGGTCAAGGTTTCGCCCCAACTGCCGCGCAACCATCTCCGCCGCGGGAGTGCTCCACGTGTTCGTCAAGCTTGCCACACGTTGCACGGGAAAAAGAGGAGACGACGAAACCGGTGGCCCACGTCCGGTCGCCCCACCGCAGTCACTTCCTCGCAGGCTCCCTTCGACTTCCAGCGGAAGAACTTCGCGTCGCGACCAGGTCGCCCGGGCAACACGAGGGCTGATGGTGTCTCTCGCCTACCCGGAGCGCCACCTGGGCAACCTGTCGGGTCCACCACCCAAGCGAACCAGAACCCCACCTTTGCCCCTCGGGGCGCGGAGCGAGGTGCAGGGCGCGGC
>JBMTAX010000491.1:0-3250 GCA_049429145.1 Myxococcota bacterium | reverse complement strand
GTTCCTCCTCGCCAAGGTGAATACTGACGCCGCGCCGCAACTCTCGCAGCGGTTTGGCATCCGCGGGATCCCCGCAGTCAAAGCCATCGTGGATGGACGGGTGGTCGATGAGTTCACGGGTGCGCTTCCGAAAGCGCAGGTGCAGAAGTTCCTGCAACGTATCGCGCCGGGCGAGGAGCGGGCGCTGCTGGAGGCGGCCCTTTCTCTCCTCGCTCAAGGGGCACTCGATGATGCAGACGCAAAGGCACAGGAAGCCCTCGCCGCGTCCCCGCAGGCGACGGCAGCGTGGTTGCTGCGGGCAGACATCGCCTTGCGCAAAGGCATGCTAGAGGCTTGCGAGGAGTTCCTCGCCAAAGTCGAGGGTAACGCCGAACTCGCCTCTGTCACGGCGAAGCTGAGAGCCGAGCTCGACCTCGTGCGCGTCACGAGAGGGGCTGACGACGTAGATTCGCTGCGAACCCGTCTAGCCGCATCGGATGACCCTGACGCAGCCATCGCTCTTGCGGCCCACGATGCCCTCGCGGGAGACCACCAGCGTGCGTTCGATGCCCTGCTCCACGTCATGAACGCACGCGCAAAGACACACAAGGCCGTGGCTCACCCCCTGCTGCTCTCGCTTCTCCACCTCGTCGATGACGACAGCGCCCGTGTCATGCGGCGGCGATTGTCCATGGCGCTTTACTGACCGATGGGCACCGAGGTTCCGACGGCTGTGCCGCCAGTAGCGTTGCAGGCCTTGCTCCACGACGAAGAAGTGATCCCTTTCCACGCGCAGCCTGTCCGGCGTGCAGGCGGCCGTGGAGTCTGGCTTATCGCGACTCTTGGCCTGGTATTTCTCACGGCGAGCGTGCCAGCGACGAGAGAAGTGCTACATCTCTTACGAAGCGCCCCACCGGGAGGCCCCATCGGCGCGTGGCTCCTCGTGCCTCTGGCCCTCGTATTCCTGGGTTTCTCCGTGATGCTCTCCTTGTGGCCCGCATTGTCATCGAGGGACGTGCAGCGCACCCACGTCGTCATCACCCAGCGGCGGGTGATGGAGGTGAAGTTCCCGTTGCTTGGGGGCAGAGGCAAGCCGCGGGTGCGCACCTGGCCCGTGCGAGAGTGTCGCGATCTTGGCGTGACACGAAGACGGGGGGACTCGGCGACGCTCGTGCTGCAGGAGTCACTGCGAGAGCGACGTAGCGACAATCAGACCGTGTATGAATGGCAGGCGATTCACGGATTGCCACGAGCCGACGAGGCGCTCGCCCTACTGCGGCGCCTGCGGGTAGACCCGCCTCGATGAATGCGCCACATCACGGTGAGGCGAAATGGACATTTGTCGATGTGCGCGCCCAGCTCGTCCCGCCGTAGGGTCTGTTGCCAGACGCTCCCCCGTCGAGCAAAGCGCGTCCGGGGCCCCTCACCTCAGTACGCAGCGAAGGCGCGTCACCTCACCTTCGGGTACCGCGGCCCGGCGAGGACGCGCTGTTGCAGTACGCGAACCAGCTGTCCGCTCAAAAGCAAAATCACAGAGGAGTAGAATACCCACACGACGACAACCATAATGGTCGCGAAACTCCCGTAGAGGGCGTTGAAGTCGCTGAAGTGGACGAGATACACGCCGAATAACCAGCGCGCTGCGGCCCACAGAGTGCAGAAGGTGACGCCCCCGACGACAGCGAATGGCGTCCTCACCCGCTGTCGCGTAAAGACCTTCACGAGCACGACGAATATGCCCACGGTGGTCGCGACGTCGAGAAGCACACCACCGGCACCGCTGGCATCGAGCGGTCCTTGTAGCAGCGTCACCAAGGCGGGAGGCAAGCGTTCGAGCGCACTGCTGAGCAGAGACAGCACAAAGCGCGTCGCAAGATAGACTCCCACCAGCGAGGCCACGAACGCCCCAAAGAGCAGCTTCGAAAGCACCACATTCCGGGGGACCTTGCCCTGTCGTTTGCGACCTTCGCGGTCCTCGGTGACGCCGACAAAGATGTGCGCGAAGGCATATTCCAATGCCCGAAAGACCTGGCTCGCCACCAACAGGAGCCCGATCGCCCCGATAAAGCCAAGACGCTCATGGCTCGCCATCAAGAGCTGGAGGTCTTGCTCAAACCCTGGCCCCAGGAACGGAATGGCGCGCTCCAGGTGGCTCATGACGTCAGCGAGCAGGAGCCCCGTAGAGCCGCCGTCTTCGTCGAGACGATAGAGGGCGTAGCCAGCGCAGGAGGCGAACAACACGACGAGGGGAAGCAGCGAGAGCAACGTGAAGAAGGAGAGCGCGGCCGCGTACATCAATCCATGCCGGAGGAAGAACTGAACGACCACGCCCTCGATGAGCTCGTACACTTCGCCGAGCACCCAGTGGCGTTGCACGACGTGAAGGCGGGCCCTGATGGCTACCGCTAGTTCCTTACGCATCCGCTCGAAGGAGTTCATGGGTGTCTGTGTAACGCAGCGCTGCCCTCCCGGGGAGCGCCACCTATAGCCCACGTCGACAAGCGGGCATCAGGCATCAATTTTCTTCTGTCGCGGTTTCCGTTTCGGCGTGTTGCGTCGCTTGGCGATGGTCTTCGCACGCTTGCGTGCCTCAAGGTTCTTCTCACGCCCCTCAGCATCACCACGCTGGCGGTAAATGACCCGCAGCGGCGAGCCTTCGAAGCCGAAGACCTCGCGCAGGCGGTTGTTCAAGTAGCGCCGGTAAGAGAAGTGTACCCCGGCGGGATCATTGGTCGCGATGACGAAGGTGGGCGGCGCCACGGTGACCTGAGTGCCGAAGAAAAGCTTCACCCGACGCCCTTTGTGAACCGGGGGTGCGTGAGCGTTCTGGGCATCGGTGATCAACCGGTTGAGCCGACTCGTGGGCACCCGCGTAAAGCACTCTTCTGCCACCCGCGTCGCGACGTCGAGGAGGTCGAAGACCTTACGACCCGTCAGCGCCGAGGCGAAACGCACGGGCGCGTAGCTCAGGTGTTGCATCCGGTCGCGGATGTCTTGCTCCACCTTTTTCGCGTCGAGCTCGTGGGCGCGGGCAAGGTCCCATTTGTTGACGACGATGACGATGCCCTTGCCCTTCTCTTCGGCAAAAGCAGCAATCTTGAGGTCTTGCTCGGTAAGACCCTCGGCAGCGTCGACAAGAAACAGGGCGACATCACACCGGTCGAGGGCTTTGAGGGCGCTCACCACCGCGTACTTTTCGACCTGCAGGGAGATGCTTCGCTTGCGGCGGATGCCCGCGGTGTCGATGAGGCGGTATCGACGTCCTCCGTGC
>JBMTAX010000490.1:0-3262 GCA_049429145.1 Myxococcota bacterium | reverse complement strand
AGGAAAACTTTCGGTTTCCAGGTGTTGACACGGTTCTTGCGAGTGGGTAGCCCCACCCCGTTTAGCGCGAATTGATCCCACCTTCTTCTGTGACAGCGGTCCAGGAGGGGTGGTGCTCGCATTGTACTCGGAGGGCTCCGCTTCATGCCGACGGCGATCCAGCAGAACTTCTCGCTCCGGAAGAGCTTCGCGAAAATCCCGCCTCTCGTCGGGATTCCGAACCTCATCGACATCCAGCGCAAGAGCTATGAGAAGTTCCTGCAATTCACTACCGACCCCGACAAGCGTCAGGACCTCGGTCTCCAGGGCGTTTTCAAGAGCGTCTTCCCCATCAAAGACTACAACGAGTCTGCTAGCCTCGAGTTCGTCAGCTATCACCTCGAGAAGCCCAAGTACGACGTCGACGAGTGCCGCAGCCGCGGCATGACTTTCGCCGCGCCGATGAAGGTCGTGATTCGCCTCGTCATCTGGGACAAGGACGAAGTTTCAGGGACGCAGTCCATCCGCGACGTCAAACAACAGGAAGTGTATTTCGGTGAGATCCCGCTCATGACGGAGTTCGGGACCTTCATCGTCAATGGCACCGAGCGCGTTGTCGTCAGCCAGCTGCATCGTTCGCCTGGCGCTTTCTTCGACAGCGACAAGGGCCGGACCCACTCCTCGGGCAAGCGCCTCTACAACGCGCGCATCATTCCCTATCGTGGCTCTTGGCTCGACTTCGAGTTCGACCACAAAGACATCATCCACTGCCGCATCGATCGTCGTCGTAAGTTCCCGGCGACCGTGCTGCTGAAGGCGCTTGGCTACTCCACGGAAGACCTGCTCGATTACTTCTACAAGAAGCAGGTCCTTCGGCTCGAGGGCAAGGGCAAGTTTGTCAGCGTTATCGACTACGACCTCCTCGTCGGACAACGCGCCGTGCGTGAGGTGCGTCATCCCGAGACCAAAGAAGTCCTCGTCCGGAAGAACCGTAAGTTCACGCGCGGTGCCATCAAGAAGATGCAGGAAGCGGGGATGGAGACGCTCGCTCTCTCCGAAGAGGAAGTGAACGGCCTCATTTGTGCCGAGGACCTCGTCGACCTCGAGTCCGGTGAGGTGTTGGCTGAAGCGAACGAGGTGTTCACCGCCGACAAGCTCGAGGACCTGCGCAAGGCTGGGTACGACGAGGTATCCGTCCTCTTCATCGACGGCCTCAATGTCGGTCCCTACCTGCGCGACACGCTGGCCGTGGACAAGATCAACACCCGAGAGGAGGCCATCCTCGAGATCTATCGCCGCCTCCGACCTGGTGACCCGCCGACCCTCGAGACCGCCGATGGCCTCTTCGGGAACCTCTTCTTCAATCCCGAGCGTTACGACCTCTCGCAGGTCGGTCGTCTCAAGCTAAACCACAAGTTCAACCTCGACGAGGACCTCGATAACCGCGTGTTGACAAAGCGCGACATCCTCGAGGTGGTCAAATATCTCATCGAGCTGCGCAATGAGTCGGGACCGACCGATGATATCGACCATCTCGGCAACCGACGCGTGCGAGCCGTAGGGGAGCTCCTCGAGAACCAGTACCGCGTCGGTCTCGTACGCATGGAGAGAGCGATCAAGGAGCGCATGAGCGTTCAGGAGATCGAGACTCTCATGCCCCACGACCTGGTGAACGCAAAGCCTGTGGCTGCGGTCGTCAAGGAGTTCTTCGGGTCCTCGCAGCTCTCGCAGTTCATGGACCAGACGAACCCCCTGTCCGAGGTGACCCACAAGCGTCGTCTGTCGGCGCTCGGGCCCGGCGGCCTGACCCGCGAGCGAGCGGGCTTCGAAGTGCGCGACGTGCACCCGACCCACTACGGTCGAATCTGCCCCGTCGAGACCCCTGAGGGTCCGAACATCGGCCTCATCGCCTCGCTGTCGACCTACGCCCGCGTGAACGAGTATGGCTTCGTCGAGACACCGTATCGTCGCTGCAGCGAGGGGAACGTGTCAGACGAGGTGGAGTTCTTCTCGGCTCTACAAGAAGAGCAGCACACCATCGCGCAAGCGAACGCCCCCGTCGACCCGCAGACGGGCCGCTTCACCGAGTCGCTCGTTCAAGCACGTCAAGCGGGGGAGACCATCATGGTCCGCCCCGAGGACGTGACCTTGATGGACGTCTCTCCGAACCAGCTGGTGTCGGTGGCCGCGTCGCTCATTCCGTTCCTCGAGAACGATGATGCGAACCGCGCGCTCATGGGCGCCAACATGCAGCGCCAAGCGGTGCCCCTGCTGCGTAGCGATGCGCCGCTCGTCGGTACCGGGATCGAAGCCGCTGTGGCACGAGACTCAGGCGTGTGCGTCACCGCGAAGCGCAGTGGCGTCATCGACTACGTCGATGCGACCCGTGTCGTCGTCAAGGTCGATGTGGCCAACGCTGACGATGCAGGCTCACAGGTCGACATCTACAAACTCAACAAGTACATGCGGTCGAACCAGTCGACCTGTTTCAACCAAAAACCCATCGTTCAGGTCGGTGACCGCGTGGCCGCAGGCGACATCGTCGCCGATGGACCCTCCACCGAGTGCGGCGACCTTGCCCTCGGGCGCAACGTCGTCGTGGCGTTCATGCCGTGGGAGGGCTACAACTTCGAGGACTCCATCCTCATCTCCGAGCGTATCCTCAAGGAGGACCTGTTCACCAGCGTCCACATTGAGGAGTACGAGGCGGTCGCTCGGGACACCAAGCTCGGGCCGGAGGAGATCACCCGGGACATCCCCAACGCTGGCGAGGAAGCCCTCGCTGACCTCGATGATGCAGGCATCATTCGCATCGGCGCGGACGTGAAGGCCGGCGACATCCTCGTCGGCAAGGTCACGCCCAAGGGCGAGACGCAGCTGAGCCCCGAGGAGAAGCTCCTGCGCGCGATCTTCGGTGAGAAGGCTGGCGACGTGCGGGATACCTCCTTGCGGATGCCCCCTGGCACCTACGGCACCGTCATCGATGCCAAGGTGTTCACTCGTAAGGGCGTCGACAAGGACACCCGCGCTCAAGCGAACGAGGATGAGGAGGAAGCCAAGCTCCTCAAAGACCAGAACGACGAGATCCGCATCATCCGCAACTCCGCCCTCGAGCGCGTGAAGTACTTGCTTGATGGTCAGGTCACCACCAACAAGTTGGTCGACGACAAGGGCAAAGTCCTCCTCAAGAAGGGTGATACCCTGACCGCCGATCTGCTCGACCAGATCGATTGGAAGTACTACGGCGATATCCCCCTCAGCGACGAGACCGTGATCGCTCGGG
>JBMTAX010000489.1:0-3269 GCA_049429145.1 Myxococcota bacterium | reverse complement strand
GAGACCGACTCGCCCTATCTCGCTCCCGCTCCTCATCGCGGCAAGCGCAACGAGCCCGCCTTCGTGGTGGAAGTGGCGAAGAGGGTCGCCGCGCTGCGCGGCGTCGATTTCGACGAGGTGGTGGCACACACAGGAGCCAACGCGTCGAGGCTGTTCGGTCTGCCTGGAGTTGAGTCCGCGTAGCTTTCGCTCCTGCCGCCAAGAGAAAGGCCCCTCTCGCGAGGGGCCTTCGCTACACACACGACACGTCGGGTGAATTACTCGGCGGCCGCCAGCGGGTCGAAGCAATAGGCGTTCGAGGTGTTGTCCTCGGTCTTCACTTGAATCGCGGCGCTAGTCGGGTTGCCGCAGATGTGAACGATGGCCTCGTACTCGTTCTCGATCGCTTCATCGTTCTCATCGAGCAGCGCCGCGAGAGAGCTCTCGTTGTCAGCGTCTTCGAAGAACTTCTCCCCACCTGCGGTGAACCCGGGGCGGAACAGGACGTCTTGCGCGTCGGCGGCACTCAGATCCTCCTCTGAGTAGATCGATACATAGTAGGCGCGAATGGGGAGGTCTCCGTTCGTGCCGCAAGCGTCCTCCACAACGCTGAGGGTCTCTGCCCAGTACACCACGATGGCGTCATCACCCGAGACGGCTTCTGCGCCATCCGCCTCGTCGCAGCCGCCGGTGATGTCGCCCGCTTCGACGCATTGGTTGTATTCCGCGTCGGCAGTGTCGTACTGGCACAGCTGGCCTTCCGGGAGGCACAAGTCGTCGAGGCAACCGAGTTCCCAGCTGCCGTCACCTTGGCAAACCGTGCCATCGGTGCGCTCGCTACCAACGTCGGCGCAGAGACATTCGCCGGTGTCGACGTCACAAGTCTCATCATCCTCACAGCCCGACGTCTCGGTACAGCCTAGCTCCTCCTCGGGGCCAGCATCATCAGGACCAGCGTCGTCGGTGGTGATGACGGGGGTACAAGCGACCACGACACCGAGGCTGGCAGTCATCAGCAACTTGGAGAGTGAAACACGCATCTGAATCGTCCTTACTTTTGCCCCTCGGGCGGAGGGGGATGATGTATGTGAGCGACCGGTCACCCTCGCTCCGCGGGGAGGTGACGGTGCCCCAACGGGCGCGCGTCGATCGCACGCCCCTGGCTTTCGGTCAAGCGCAGGCTGTGGAAGCAACGGCCATGCCGGCAGGGTGAATAGAGCTATGGCGGGTCGTTCGGCCTTCTTTATCGTCGACGACCCCACCGATGGGTGAAAGCTTGACGCCCGAAGTCACCGCTGCCAGCGGCATTCACTCGAAAGATCGCGACATCGCTGTCAGAGGGGAGTTCCCTGGCAGGGCGCTTCACGACGTTGTAAGCGACGACTCTACAGGAGTGGTATGGCCTCATTTGACCGCAAGTGGCTGCACGCCCAGCTGAACCTCGCGTTCCGCCTCGTCGTGCATTACCTCCGGTTTTTGTCGCCTTTCCGGGCCCGCTATGGCCTGCCCCGCTTCGTGAGTAACTATGTCGTCGAAGGGTTGCCGTGGGCGACGTTAGAAGGGCGAGCCCTCGCTGCCGAGCCGGGTCGCTGCACGGCGTGCGGACAATGTGACGAGGTCTGCCCCCTCGTCCTCGCCCCCCAAAAGCCTCCCTTTCAGGGACCGCAGGCCATGATCTCGTGTGCAGCGCGCGCAGCACCGCACTTCGAGGATGCTGCCGAGATGTTCAAGACCATGACGCAGGCGTCATGCCTCGGGTGCAGAGCCTGTGAGCGGGCGTGCCCCGAGCGGATCCCTCTGCTCGAGGTTGCGAGCAGCTGCCTCGCCCAACTTGAAACCGTGCATCGCGTGCAGGCGGCAGTACAGACAGATTCCGCCGCGATGCCGCTCCCTACAGCAGAGAGGAAGAGCTGAGATGGGTGCGCTCGTTGGCAACGTCAATTATCTGCGGTTTTTCGTCGATGGCGAGCCCCCAGCGGCCTTCGGCGACGTATTCGAGCAAGCGGTGGAGTCACGGCGCTTCACCCCTCTCACCGACCGCAGTGAGGAAGGCGAGAGCGCAGGTTGGGTCCCAGTGGAAGACCCTCTCGACGACGAGCTCCCCATCACCCGAGACCGATTTATCTTCGGCGATCTCATCGCCCTCGCCTACCGCGAGGACAAATATGCGCTACCTCGAGGTCTCGTCAAACGGCGGGTGCGACAGAAGCTTGAGGAGCTCGAGCGACGGGGCGACTTCAAAGACGAGAAGCCCAGCAAAACGCTGAAGAAACAGATCGAGCTGGCGGTGGTCGCCGAGCTAAAGAAGAAGTCGTTACCGCGCTCGCGCAGCATCGATGTTGTTTGGGACACGACGCGGCGAGAGCTGCGCATCTTTGGTCGAGGCCCTATGGCAACCGAGCGAGCCGCGGCGTGTTTCGAGCGGACCTTCGCGGTGCGTATCAATCAAGCGACGTGGGCTGGCCGGGCGTTCCAGCTCGACCTCTCCCTGCGGGCGCGCAGCATCCTCGAGCAGCTCACGCCAGAGCTTCTCTTCGATGACATCACGCTGGTGGCGGCAAGCGACGACGAACCATGACGCGTCAAAGGAACCTCCCATGAGAGCGGACGACCAGGACAAGAGCGCGCCTATCCCGGGAGCCGGAACGCAGCCTGCCGACAAGGTGTTTCTCGGCCCTGAGTTTCTGACATGGCTCTATTTTCACCTCGAGGACCAGGGGTTCGCCATCGAGGTAGGTGGCGAAGAGGTGCGCTTTGCCATTGGCAAGCGAACGGTACTGAAGGTCTTGGATAGCTCAGGAGCGCGCATCACGATCGCGGGCCCAGACCTCGACGACAGCGGCGAGCTCCTGCATGCAGTCCGGCGCGGGGCGCTCATCGACATCCTCGCGCTGCAAATGGTGCTCGGCGAGCGGGTGTATGACTTCTCTCTGTCTGGGTCCGACGGTGGCATCACCCTCAAGGTGCCCGATTTGTTCTCGACCGACGAGGAGAAAGAGCCCATCGGTTTCGATGATGAGAAGGCGAAACGGCCCCGTCCCAAGCCGCGACAGATCGACGCAGCCGATGTGCTCGATTTGCGGATGCTGTGCCTCGACGACGTCGAGGGCGTCCTCGACGATCTGTTCCGCCGATTCCTGACGCGTCGCCTCGCGAGGGCGTGGCACAGCGAGGACCTCTCCTCGATGCGTGCCACCGTCGCGACGCGGCTGAAGGGACACCTCCCACGGACGGGGTGACGCCTGGGCGGGACTCACTGCGTGCGAGAGAGACGCGGTGGTGCGCGAGCA
>JBMTAX010000488.1:0-3271 GCA_049429145.1 Myxococcota bacterium | reverse complement strand
CACATCGCCCGCGAGGAAGCCCGCGACGATGTCCTGGCCCGTCACCTGCCGGGGGCGGTCGTCGCTGCTCGAGCCACCGCAGTTTTCAGGAGGGCACAACGGAATGTCACCGGACGGCGAGCCCTCAGAGAGAGACTTCCGCCTCGGCGCGAACGGTGGCTTGATTTGTCCTGCGCGCTGACTGTGGCCGTGTCGAATGTGGAAGACGCCTCGATCATCGGCAGTGACACGAGCAGCAGCGATACTGCGCACGTCACGTCTTTGAAGGAAACCCTCACCACCACGGCCGCGGACGGTCTATCGGACGGTACGCGATGGACAGTGGCGACGGGAGCGTCCCACGGAGGCGCGAGCATCAACGCATCGACGGGGCTGTCAGTACTTTCAAAGGCGACTACGTCCATCTCGACGGTATAGGCAGCCCCGAGCCGATTCATGCGCCAGCTGCCCGCGAAGTCGCACTACAACAACGACATTGCCCCTTACAAGGGGCTCGGTATGGTCTCGCCGACGATGTACCTGACAGCGAATCAATGATGAACCGACTACCCGGTTTGCCGGGGCAACTCCAGTGGCTGGTCAGTGCCCGAGGCCAGCTCGGGTCGGGCGCTTGAGCGCGCGGCGATCATCCGTCTGTGAGGTCTGGGGCGACGGCCGCGCGGGCACCAAATATCCGATGCGCCGCGCCCAGTGCCGCTTCAATCGCCACGACGAACAGGCACAGCGCGAACGGGAGTGAGGGGAGAAGGAACCGGCTCTCGATTCCCAGCGAGCCGTGTTGCTGGTTGAGGTGCATGATCGGCAATAGTGGCGCCAGGCTTGCGATGAGCCCGAGGGGAAGCTCGAACAATGCTCTGCGGAGGGAAATCAACATTCCCATAATGGCAATCAGCGAGCCCCATCCGAAGCCACGCAAGAAGAACGGCAGGTAATCTGTAAAGTATCGAACAATATTTCCGAGGTAAAGCGCTGCGACTTGGAGAATGGACTTCCCGTCGGCGAAGATGAACTCACCAAGGGTGATGGATCCGATAGTGTCGAGGTCTCCAGGTCGACCCAATACCTCGATGCCCCGCCAATACATCAGGTCGACATTCACCACGTTGTCGCCTGGGACAAACAGCCTCGGGATAGCCAGTGTGGTTGTAACGCAGAGCATGACGACCATAACCATCAGGTCCCGGCGGAAGCTCACTGCGCTGCGCCCTTGCCGCACTGTGCACACAAAGGACAACATGACGAGCGCGACCACGAGCGTTGCACCGTAGGTCCTTGTAAGTACCAATGCAGCGCCAACGACCCCAGCGCCAATCGCCAACGAAATGCTTTTGCGCCGCGTGGACGCCACGAGCAGGGTCACGTACGCGGCCGCCAACGCGGTCTGGAGTGGTTCGCGCATTCCTGAGACGGAATAAAAGATCACAACTGGATTGCAGCAGAACATGAGGTGCACGATGAGTGCATTGACACGACCGAGGAGGACCCTGGCCATGGCATAGCCGCAAATGGCAGCGAGAGCGGTCTCCAGCACCGTAGTGAGCCGCAATGCCTGCTCGGGGTCGGGGACGACACCGAGAATGAGACGGACCACGAATGGATGTGCCGGCTCCCGCCGGCCCGTGTCGTAGAACCATGTCATACCTCGTGCTGAGTCCAGCCAGCTTTGGACGTCGGGATTCATCGTCGTGCCGTAGCGAGCGCCGTACACCTCGCCGCTCATCGCGAGCATAAAGAGAAGGCCTGCGCAGACGAGGCAAAGTTCGAAGACGGGATAGGACCGGGCGCGCTCAAGCCTGCTGAAGAGCGAGGACGGTGGACGACGCGGATACACGTCGAGCGGGGATGGCCGAGGTTTACGCACGATTCATGGATACTTAGCGTGCTGGGTCCACGACCGGAATCCTGAAATAGGCAGAAGTGCGTGCTGCCAGGTGAATCACAAATGCTCCGCACACGGACCTTTCCCTCCTGACCGATGATGACCTTTTCGCCTGCTTCGCTCGCTGCAGCACCGCGATACTGGGTGAACCGCTCCGGGTTCAGGGCCATCGCAAAGTCAGCCCAATATCTGGTCGGCGGCGGCGGTCAGTACCTTGCGCAAGTAGTCAGGCGCCATGGTGCAGACGAACCGCTTCTTGGCCATGCTGAGTTTCTTCCTCCCAGGGTCCGGCGCGTTCCGTAGGAGGTTTTGCGCGATTTTCCGGAGGACCGACAGGTTGTCAGCGACGTAGCCGATTCTTGCGGTGAGATGGTCCTCCCGGAAGACAACGTCGAGAGACCAGTGCGCCGCGTTTTCGACGCCCCAGTGGCCTCGGATGAGTTCTGTCGCACGCTCAGGCGTGAGGTCGGCGGACGAGATGAAATACCGCCGTGACCGCTGCTCGCGACCGTCGATGGCATCCGTGCGCACGGTGTCGAGTACGTCGAGGACCTCTAAGCCGGGCCACCGCTCCGGGGCCGACAACGTCTCCGTCGCCGTGAATAGAGTGCAGGTGCGCTACTCGATGCGCCCATGACCTTTGTCGACGTCGACAGCGGTGGATTTCGTAACCGTGGTTGATGCTGTAGACGCCTCCCGAGCCAGATCCTCGATGTCGGCTTTCAGCGTTGGCTGGTTGTCCTTGACCATGAGCAGGTAGTCCCCGCCCTTGTCCAAGATAGCCTCCGCTACGTTCGGATAGCACCCCGCTGCGTAGATGGTGACAACGGTGTCTGAGAACTCGAGCAACTGGATAAGGTCGACGATCGCCGTAGTCTCGTTGCTCTTCGCGTCCGCTTTGAGCTGCGCGAGCGTCAGCCCGCTGCCGAGCACATACGCGCAGATGCTATGGATGGGCGTCTTCCCGATGCTCCGCTCGCCGCTACCACGAGACGTCTTTCCGTCGATCGCCACGTGTCGCCCAATGATGCCCGGCAGCAACGTGACCATCCATGATTGAAATGCGGCCTGGAACTGGTTCGCAGACAGCCTCGAGAGCACACGCAGGTAGGTGTCTTGCGTCGGGATCCCGTGGGGGAGGTCCAAAAACCCCTGCAACCACTCCTCACGGTGCTCCGCCCAGGTCTGAATCGCCTCCGCATCATCTGCGCCGCAGATAGTGGTCAGCACGCTGATGAGAATGATGTCCTCGAGGTTGTGCCGCTTGCCGCGCGGCGCGCGCGGGTCGTCCACCTCGTTGAACGAGTCCCAAAGCGCCGCCAGGACTTGTGGCTTCATCCTCCGACGGCGCTTCTGTCTGGCAATAGCTTCGACATCACCAAAAATGGCATT
>JBMTAX010000487.1:0-3272 GCA_049429145.1 Myxococcota bacterium | reverse complement strand
CCCACCGCAACGGCAGCTCTTGATAATGAACCGCCCCATAAACGACTACGGACCTTTCCACTTGCTCGTGGGGGATCACGAGCAGCTTTCCGTCTTCTCCTACGCCGGAGAGAAGCTATACGAGCACCAGGTCGAGGCCGGCGTGCATGTCCTCGGCAATTTCGGTCTCGACGTGCCCGAAGACCCCGTGGTCGCGCGCCTTCTCCCTTTGGTGCAGCATTTCTTGACGGAGCACGAGGCTTCGCTCGTGGAGCTGCGCGACTTTCTTGCCCGCCTTCTTGCGCTTCATGGCGAAGGTGGACCATGCGTCCATCTCGAAAGATACGGCACCCGGAGCGCTTCCATTGTCGCGTTGCGCGAGGACACCGTGTCGTTTCACTACACGGAGGGGCCTAGCTGCACGCACCCGTGGCATATGCTCCAAGCGAATCGGCAGCAGCTGGAGAGGGCGAGGGTGGAATAACCTTCTCGCCGTCGCTCGTGGGGCGGTATAGGCATTCTCTGGCAGGCGAACGGGAAGAGTCGGATCGGCGGATGTTCCCGTGTCTGGTTCTTGGGGAGAGGGCCTCAGACGAGTGTCTCTCGACGGGCGGAGGGGCAGGCGACGCACCTTCCGGTGGACCGAGTGGGGTGTGCACATCGAACAGCATCGATTTTGCCCATCCTAGCTATGGCTGCACACGCAGCGAAGGGGACGAAGTGGACGAACTCTTTCAGCGTCTGCACGAGTCAGGCGCGAGGCACACGGTGCTCTGGAGCGACGAAAGCTCGGGGTTGCGGGCGGTGTTGGTCCTTGACGACCTCACCCTTGGCCCCGCGGCTGGCGGTGTCCGCACCCAACCCTATCCCTCGGTGGCGCATGCCATCGATGACGCCGCCAAGCTCGCCCGGGCGATGGCCCTGAAGTGCGCTCTCGCCGGGCTCGACGCGGGTGGGGGCAAAGTGGTCGTCCTTGACCACCCCGGCCTTGATAGGGCACGAGCCTTTGAGCAGTTGGGACGGCGCATCGATGAACTCGGTGGCATTTTTCACACGGGGCCGGACCTCGGAACCACACCCCAAGACCTCGCCGCAATGGCGCGCTGGTCCCCATTTGTGAATACCGGCGAGGGCAACTTTGCCCAGGCGGTTGCGCGGGGGCTGTTGCGCTGCATCGAGGCCTGCGTGGCTGAGCGAGGGCTCCCCTCACTCGACGGCATCCACATCGCCGTGCAGGGCTGCGGGGCCATTGGGGCTGCCGCTGCGCGTACCCTGGCAGCCGCTGGGGCGAGGCTCACCGTGTCTGATGTGCGGGAGGCTCGTGCCGTGCAACTCGCCGCAGAGGTGGGCGCGACTATCTGTGACGCTGAAGATCTGCTCGAGGCTCCGGTGGATATCGTTGCGCCGTGCGCTGTCGGTGGGGTGCTCACGTTGCCTCGTGCCGAGAAGCTGCGCGCGTGGGCCGTCTGTGGTGCTGCGAACAATGTTATCGCGGAACCTTTCGTCGATGAGGTTCTCTCTCGTCGTGGGATCCTGCATGTGCCCGACACCATCGCGTCTGCGGGCGCCGTGATCGAGGGCATCGGGTCTACTGTTATGGGCCTCAAGGACCGGACTCCGGTGATCGATCGACTCGGTGTGACTGCCCGCGAAGTCTTGCGAGAAGCCAGGCAGACGGGGCGCCCTCCTCGTCTCGTGGCAGAGACCCGGGCGCTGCGTCGCATCGATGAAGCGAAGGCACGACGGCGAGGCAACTAGGTTCTGGTGCTCTCGACGACAGACCCTGTGGTGAAGGCAAACCTGCTCTTGTTCGCGGTCACGAGGATGAAATGCACGCAGCAATAGAGAGACGATTTCGACATGTCACGCCGAAGGCAGACTACGTATCCCTTCGTCTCGTCGAAGAGACAGCCGAACGGGTGTCACTCCGGCGAGGGGTGCTCGAGCCGGTATCGTCGTCTCTCGATGTCTGAGCAATGATCACTGTCGTCGAGGGGGCCTGTGCGGGTTATGCGGCGACCAGTGACCTCAGCGAATCAGGTCTGCGGGCCGCAGCAGAGCGCGCCCAGATGTGGGCACGTGCCGCAGCTGCTTGCGGGGTGATTGATTATTCGCGCATTGCCCTGCCGAGGCCACGGGGCGACTATGAGTCCAGGGTCATCAGATCATGGGCCTCCGCTTCGTTGGCAGAGAAGGTTTCCATGCTTGAGCAAGAGGCGCGTAGACTGAAGGTTTCGGAACGCATCGTCGACTGGGAAGCATCGCTTTGGTACCGGCGTCAATCGAGTCATTTTCTTACGGCGGATGGGCACCGCAGTTTGCAGGTGCAGCATCTCCTTGCACCCGGATTGTCGGTAACAGCCAACCATGGACCAGAAACCCAAAGGCGAAGCCTCGCATTCTTGGGCCATTGTAGGCAGGGCGGGCTAGAGGTGCTCGATGAGGTTGGGTTTTTCACCAAGGGACCCGCGCTCGCAGAGGAGGCCGTCGCTCTGCTCGATGCGCCCAGCTGCCCAGACGGCAGTATGGATCTGTTGCTTCAGCCGGACCAGATGATGCTTCAGATCCACGAGAGCATAGGGCATCCACTTGAACTGGACCGGATTCTCGGGGACGAGCGCAACTACGCGGGCACGAGCTTCGTGACCCTCGATATGTTTGGTACGTATCAATACGGTTCTTCCTTGCTGAACGTGACCTTCGACCCCACTCGCCCTGAGCAATTTGCCAGCTACGCTTACGATGACGAGGGGGCGGCGGCAGAGCGGGTGCACGTAATTGAGAATGGTTTGCTGGTAAGGCCGCTGGGGGGCACTACTTCGCAGGCCCGAGCAGGGTTGCCCGGTACTGCAAACTCACGTGCATGTAGCTGGAACCGGCCTCCGATCGACCGTATGGCCAACCTCAATATTGAGCCAGGTCAGAGCTCTCTGTCGCAAATGATTGAACAGATGGAATACGGGGTGTTGATGGAGACCAATACGTCTTGGTCCATCGATGATTCCCGAAACAAGTTCCAATTTGGCTGCGAGATCGGTCGTGTCGTTGTCGAAGGGCAGGTGCGGGGGCTCGTGAAGAATCCGAACTACCGGGGTATTAGTGCCGCGTTTTGGCGAAATCTCGTGGCCGTCGGCGGAGCGCAGGAAGTGGAGGTGCTGGGGACTCCTTACTGCGGCAAGGGGGAACCGAACCAGGCCGTCCATGTGGGTCATGCGTCCCCGCCATGTCTATTCCGTGTGGTCGAAGTTTTCGGGGGGGGATCATGAATTCTCCCCTCGGTGCTTCTGTGGAAA
>JBMTAX010000486.1:0-3276 GCA_049429145.1 Myxococcota bacterium | reverse complement strand
AGAACGCAGGCAGGGCGAAAACCCGCTGAAGAGGCTTTTCGCCTCAGCCTGCTAGGGACTGCCCGCGGTCACCCGCGGCAAAATAAGTTGTGATTCGGTGGCCTCGAACTCGATTCGTTGTGTCGCAACTTCTGTGGTCGTCTCGAGGTACCAGGGGCGCGACGTGTTCGGGTGAATGGAGAACGTCGGGAATACGGAAGACGATATCCACAATCCAACGCGATGGCCGGCGTGAAACACCCACTCATTCGGGTAGAGCTCCAGGGTGAGTCTCGTCTCGGTATGCGGCACATAGGTTTGCTCGACGTCGTGGCGTGGGCGCTGGAGCGTTGCGATGCCATCGGAGACGTGTACAGCCACGCCATCGGGGGCGATGTCGACGAGCTTCACCACAAACGCGCTGTCCGGTGCGCTCGAAGAGACCGTGAGTTCCACTGTGGCAAACCCGGCGATACGAAGGTCACTCTTCAGCGCCGCGCCCGCAAGGCGCACCACGTCATCGCGATCACAGGGCCATGGGAGGGCCACCGGGCCAGCGGGAAGTCCATTCATGCCCGGAATGGCGAAAGCGATTCCTCGCGCGCTCCCGGCCACGCGCCATGGGCGTTGCGGGTCGTAACGAAACATCGCTGTCCCCGGCGGGCCACCCTCATCGGGAGCATTGAGCCGGTGCGATGAGCAGGGCAGGCCGGATACCTCGCCGGTTGCGAGGGTGAGACGATATGCCTCCGTCGGCGGTGGCCACCGTGACAACACGCGCGCCTCGGCATCGTGGCGGGCGCGTACGTGCACCGCATCTACCGGTAGCGACGGTTCGGCGCCTTGCAAATGAGACTGCAACCAAGGCACGAGGAAGCGGGCCGGGGGCATTCCGCGAGGTACGTCGACGGCGCGTACCTCCCCAGCTTGAAGTCCGAGGTGGTTGGTGGGCTGAACGACGAAGAGACTTCGTTCTTTCGACGCAAGCTGGTCCCACAACGAGAGCTGCGCTTGGAAGAAAGGGTCGTCGAACCCACCGACGAGGAGCACAGGCACCGTGATCTGCGCCGGAAGCGATGCGAAGGAGCGCCGCACGCGACGTTGGGGGTCGTCGGGTTGCGCGTCGTTTTTGCGGCCCACAACGCTCTCGTCGACGGACAGGAGCCAAGAGCGATACCAAGGGAGTTCCGTGGAGAACGCTCTCCGTGTCGCGTCGATGTGGGGCCGCGCCTCGAGCATCGAGCGGTAGCGCGCGCCCGCGTCATTGGGGCTTCGTTGCCCGGGCATGAACGCGGTCCATGTCGTCGCCACTTCGTGGTGGAGCGCGCCGCGCTCTCCAAGGACGAGGGCAAGGTCCGTGGCGAAATGGGATACGACCAGCGTCTTCACCTGTGGCGGAAGTCCACCGCTGGCGGTGGCGAGCGCGGTGGCGCCCAGGTAACTCATGCCCATCAGCGCGATGTCACCGGCCCACGGTTGGTTGATCACCCACGTCAAGGTCGATTTGCCGTCGTCAATCTCATGGACGAAGGGCTCCCATTGCCCTTCGCTTTTGCCGCGCCCGCGGACGTCTTGCACCACGCAGCCGATTCCATATCGCGTGAGCAGGTCGCACTGGCCTTCGTAGAGGAGCGCAATGGGGTACGCGTTGCGGATGATCACAACCGGGACAGGGCCCCTTTCACGCGCCGTGCGAGGAAGCAGAATGCGGGTGTGCAAGAGAGTGCCATCCGGCATAGCGACTTTGGTGTCGCGCCAGGCCTCCGGCGCATCATGAAACGGGGGAAGGCCTTCGGCCGTGCGGACGCTGTGTGCACGCAAGGCGCATCCCGGTGCGATCGCAGTGACAGCAACGAGAACGGCAGGCACCAACGATGAGAGTTGTGGTCGTGTGGTACGGCGCCGCGTCGCGCACTTCAGGTCTCGCCCGCGGTTCATGGTCTTGAGTCTACGCCTCTGGTGGTGGGTACTGGTACTGGTCGCCCAAGCCCGCGACCTGTGCGCGACATGCCCGCGGGGGTAGGTGGGGGCATCGAGTCGGAGCGCTGTCACCGTTGTGGTCGTTCCAGGATCCGCCCCTCGCCGCGCCATTTCAAGGTTCACCGCGCTAGTCTCGACTGACGAACCCCGGGGAAGCTCATGACGATTCGGAAGGCCGATCAACGAACCCTGCTCCGTGCTGCAGATGCGCTCGCGGCCGACAAGCGCCTCAACGCAGATGAAGTCGCGCTGGTCGTTTCCCTTGGGACCCGGGGAGGCCAACTTGGGGCCGCTGAGCGTGCGCAGCTGCACCAGGTGCTCCATCGCCACAAAGATGCCCTCACCCCCGATGCCAGACGCTCCCTGGAGGCGTTCCTCGGGACCGCGATCAGGGCAGACCGTGGCCTTACGGATCTTGCTGCCCGACTCGGCGTCGATGGTTCCCTCGATCGGGCGGACGTCGGAAGGTTGCTCGATCGGACTCGCGCTGACGGGAAGGTCACGCGCGAGGAGAGGCGTGCGCTCGAGGGCTTGGTGGATGACCCGAAGGTCGCCCCCGGTGCTCGGCAGTTGATCAGAGGCTTTCTGCTGACCTTGCCCGGCGACACGGACGCCTTGCCTGCGGCTCAGCCTGCGCGCTCCTCTGGCACCCAGGTGGTGGCGCTAC
Source organism: Myxococcota bacterium (assembly GCA_049429145.1). Taxonomy (GTDB): domain Bacteria; phylum Myxococcota; class UBA727; order UBA727; family CAYLZW01; genus JBMTAX01. Next base: position 650 of record JBMTAX010000486.1, on the reverse strand, counting down.
GAGCAAACGCGAAGCGGCACGAGGGGACCCTTGCCATCGACCCCGACAAGACCCCGGTCTCGCTGCAGCGCATCAAGGATCTGGTCGGCGAGACGGCAGCTGAGGGGCACCTCTTGGCCGCGATGGGCGCAGCGTCACAGGAACAGCGTGCTGATCTCCAAGCGGGCAAGCTGACACTGCGCGAATTCTACGGGCTCGCTGCAAAGGGTCACTTCGGCGAGGCTGTCGACAAGCCGGTCACCTACGTCGCTTTCCGCGAGACCTTGCTGCAGGCTGGTCTCGAGCACGACTTCAAGCGCATCTTCGACCAACTGCCCCAAAGCATCCTTGAGCGTGCAAAATCTGGCGAGCTGACGCCAAGAGAGCTCATGAACCACCAAGCGGACATCCGTTCCCGCTGGACTGCAGGGACGAGCCCTCAGGCGCAGACGACGCTGGTGCGCGAGCTGGCCAAAGAGGGGCGTCTCGACGAACTCGCCGCTGCCAGGAAGCTCATGAGCTCGCAGGAGGTCGCTGCGCTAGAGTCCGGGAAGCTCTCCCCCGCCGCGCTGGACCTTCTGTTAGCCGATGCAACCTCTCGTGACGTCGACGTGGTGATCATTGGCGGTGGCATGGCGGGCCTTGCTGCAGCGCGAGACCTGATGGCCGAG
>JBMTAX010000485.1:0-3294 GCA_049429145.1 Myxococcota bacterium | reverse complement strand
GCATCACCTGCCAGATGACCCAGCTCGGAGTCGCTCCTCGGTACTGCTGGCTCCCCTGTTCACGGGTACCATAATGCTGCGAAGGATAGTCCCACAGCGTCGTCACCATGGGGGTCAGCGGGGGCTTCTTCAGAGGCTGGAAGCGTACATACGGATTTTTCACATCGCGCCCATGTGGCATGTCAGCAGCTTAGCGGCCCGCACTACCGGTAGGCGAGGAAGAACCGCCTCGGCTCTTGCCGGTCCTACCCTCGAAGTCGTCTTCGGCAAGAGCGTTCTCGCACAAGACCATCCGCGACGCCGGCTCGAGATTCAGCTGCTCACAGGGCCGGAGCGGGAAGTTTCGACGACGCGCCTCACCTCCGCCAGACGCTCCGCGGGGAGAACAGCGCCTTCGGCGACGAGCTCCAGCCGACCATCGGCGTTCCATCGCGCCAAGTAGACGTAGAGGATGTCGAGCGAGGGCCTCTTGAGGGGGTGCTCGAACACCGGGGCCACGTAGGTAGGCACAGTGCCAGACGCTGCGATGGCGCGCTGCAGCGAAGTGCCACAAGGTTCCACAATGTGGCGCTCGTCGGGGGACAGTGAACCCGCAGGGGCCGCGAGCATAACCTCTCGCACCAACACCGAGTCCTCGGCGCCTTGGAGGCCCACAAAGATTACTTGTGCATCGAGGACACACTCGCGAAGGCTTTTTCGTCGGAGTACCGGGCGTCCCATGCTTTGAGGCTACACCAGTCGCTGGCCCATCCGCCGTCACCGTGCGGGGGCCGCGCGTGGGTACCTCACTAAGCTCTCGACTTGCGTCTTGGGGGGCTTTCGGCCGAATAATGAGGGCGGCCCACGGGAGAAGCTGTTCGGGGCCGAGGAGAGTGTATGCGCATCGGAGTCCCCGCTGAGACGGCTCGAGGTGAACGACGGGTCGCCATCGCCCCTGACGTGATCAAGAAGCTCGTGAAAGGCGGGAACCAAGTCCTCGTAGAGAGCCAAGCGGGTTTTGGTGCTGGCTTCAGCGACGAAGACTTCATCGGTGCGGGTGCCGAGGTAACCGAGGATTTCAAGCGGGTGTGGGCCGCAGATATCGTCCTGAAGGTACAAAAGCCCGGCGAGCGGAGCGATGGGACCGACGAGCTGTCGCTGCTCCGTGAGGGGTCTGTCTTCGTTAGCTTCCTAAATCCCTTGTTCGAGCCCCGGCGGATGCAACTGCTGGCAGAGCGCAAGGTGGTGGCCTTCGCGATGGAGACCATTCCTCGGACGACGAGGGCGCAGTCGATGGACGCGCTGAGTTCGCAAGCCAACATCGCCGGCTACAAGGCCGTTCTCAAAGCAGCCGACCGATTGCCAAAGCTCATGCCCATGCTCATGACGGCGGCGGGAACCATTCAGCCGGCCAAGGTCTTCATCCTCGGGGCTGGCGTCGCAGGGCTGCAGGCTATCGCTACGGCGCGACGGCTCGGGGCGGTGGTGAGCGCCTTTGACGTGCGCTCGGCCGTCAAAGAGCAGATCCAGAGTCTCGGGGCCAAGTTCGTCGAGATCGACGTCGGGGAGAGCGGGGAAGGCGAAGGCGGGTATGCTCGCCAACTCAGCGAGATCGCTCAGCAGCGGCAGCGCGATGGCCTTGGCAAAATAGCGGCTGACATGGACATCATCCTGACCACCGCAGCCATCCCGGGCCAGAAGGCTCCTCGACTCATCGAGCGGGCTGCTGTCGAGAAGATGCGGCCTGGTACGGTGATCATCGACATGGCCGCGTCTACCGGCGGCAATGTCGAGGGCGCTATGCCCGACGAGGAAGTGACCATCGGTGGTGCTACCCTGTTAGGCCCGACCAACCTCCCTGCCGAGATGCCTCGCGATGCGAGCCAGGTCTATGCGCGCAACCTCTACGCGCTCCTTGAGCTCATGCTGAAGCCCGAGGGCAAGTTGGAGATCGACTGGAACGACGACATTCTCGCTGCCGCTGTGATCTGTCGTGAGGGAGAACTCGTCCACCCTCGGGTGAAAGACGCGCTCGCGAAAGCGGGCTGACATTTCGGGTGTCACATCCACTGCGACGACATCTTCGCGTCGTGCCATGCGGGAGGCGGGGGTTGACACCTTGACGGTGCGTATCATCGGTCGGTTTTTGGATCGAACTCCCTCGACACGATAGCCTTCTGACGTCGGTCCCTGGCCGACGCCCGGAGGTGTACCGTTATGGCTGAACCCATCGGACGAATCGCACTGACGCGCCGAGCCGTGACATCGACGGAAGGGCCTACAACGGCGCACGCACCCGTGCCCGATTCCATTGACGCCCTCGAGAAGGACTTCTTCGCTGCAGCGCCCGGCATGATGCTCCCAATGCGCTAGATGCTCAGCACCGGCGGAGCAAGCAACGCAGCTGCTGCATCAGACGACCCCAACGGCACATCGTGATGGCGGAACAGGCACCGACTACAGCGCCTTCACCTCGTTGGTGATCGCGACCAACGTCTTTTTCGCATCGCCAAAAACAAGCCCCGTGTTGTCGGCTGTGAACAGCGGATTCTCGACCCCAGCGAATCCCTTGCCGCGGCCGCGCTTGAGGACGATCACGGTTTGGGCCTTGTCGACATTGAGAATCGGCATGCCGTAGAGCGGGCTCGTCTTGTCATCGCGGGCCGATGGGTTGAGCACATCATTGGCACCGATGACGACAGCCACATCGGTGTTTTCGAACTCCGAGTTGATTTCCTCGAGATCGTAGAGCTGCTCATACGGCACATTGGCCTCTGCGAGGAGAACATTCATGTGACCTGGCATTCGACCAGCGACAGGGTGAATCGCGTACTTGACCGTGACCCCATGGGCCTCGAGCAAGTCGGCGAGCTCTCGGACATTTTGCTGTGCCTGTGAGACGGCGAGTCCGTATCCAGGCACGACCACGACTTGATTCGCATTCGTGAGCAGAATGGCCGCATCCGTGGGCATGAATTCCTTCATGGGCTTTTCGTCGCCCTTCGCACCAGTCCCCGTTGCCGCGCCGAAGGCACCGAAGATTACGTTTGCGAGGGAACGGTTCATCGCTTTGCACATGAGCCGCGTGAGAATGATGCCTGCGGAACCAACGAGGGCACCTGACACGATGAGCACGTTGGAGTGAACCACGAAGCCTGCTGCACATGCCGCGAGCCCCGAGTACGAGTTCAGCAGTGAAATCACCACCGGCATGTCCGCGCCGCCGATGGGGATGACCAGCATGACTCCCAAGACCGCTGCGGCGGTGGTCATCGCCCAAAAAAGGTTCACATCCTCGGGGTTCGCCCACATCAC
>JBMTAX010000484.1:0-3297 GCA_049429145.1 Myxococcota bacterium | reverse complement strand
GCGCGCCCGTGCCTTCCCGTTCCAGCACTTCGGCATCGATGTAGCAGATGTTGACAATTGAGCACGCCTCGGGCCATGAGCACGAAGCAGAGCACGACCACATGTAGGAGTAGTCGATGACGACGTCTTCCTCCCCAACCTCACCACTCCCCGCCGAGTCGCTGCTGCGAGCGGCAGCGCTGAGGGTCGGGTATCGCCGCGCGCCTCTTCTGCCCGCCCTCGACGTAACGGTGCGGACAGGAGAGGCCTTCGGGCTTGTGGGGAGAAACGGTGGAGGCAAGACGACGCTGCTACGCACCCTCGTGGGGCTGCTGCCTCCTGTCGCGGGCGAGGTCCAGCGACGCAGACAGCTACGTCTCGGTTACGTCCCGCAGAGAGCTGACATCGATCACTCGGTGCCTGCCCGCGTTCTCGACATCGTTCGCACAGGACGCGACACGGGCTGGTCGGTGCTACAGCCGCTCTATGGACGCCTCATGCGAGAGGCGGTGGAGTCGGCCATGGTCGATACCGACGTGCAGGCTCTCCGCACGATGCCATTCGCGGCGCTGTCAGAGGGCCAGAAGCAGCGGGTACTGCTCGCCCGCGCCCTCGTCAGCGAACCTGAGTTGCTCATTCTCGACGAGCCCACCAGCGCCATGGACGCAGCGAATGAGTCGGCTGTGTTCGCGCTGCTCGACCAGTTGAGGGTGAAACGGTCGCTTGCGATCGTGCTCGTCAGCCACGACGTGCCGCGGGTGATGAAGCTCTGCACCCACCTCGTCCACGTCGACAAAGACCTCGGCATTGCCTGTGTCGGCACGGTGTCGGAAGTGAGCGAAACAGAGCCGTTCCAGCGACATTTAGGTCATCGCCATAGGCCCCCACAGGGCGCAGTTGCCCTGCTCGAGGCGGAGACGACATGAACGAGTCACTGGAGCTGTTCGTGTCGTCGTGGGCGCTGTTCCGCGAGCCCACCTTGGCCGGGGTGCTCGCGGGCGCGCTGCTCGGTTACCTGGGTGTGTTCATCGTCTTGCGGCGCATGGTCTTTGTCAGTGCTGCGCTCTCGCAGAGCGCTGGCCTCGGCGTGACCTTGGCCTTCTATGCACAGCTCGTCCTCGATTTGCCTGAGAGCCCCGCGTGGCCCTTGCTTGGTGCTGTCACGCTCACCTTGCTGGCTGCCGGCGCGATCGGGGTGAATGAACGTCGACAACGTCTACGCACCGAGAGCCTGCTTGGCGCGATGTACCTCGTGGGTGCCGCTGGCGCGTTGGCGCTCGGAACCCGGGTGCCCCAGGAAGCCCATGACATCGAGTCGCTTCTGTTCGGCTCGGCGGTGGCCTTGTTGCCGGGGGCATTCGTCACCCTTGTGACGACCGTTGTGGTTCTTCTGTTGCTGCACATCTGGCTCCGGCGAGGCTTCACTCAGGCTTCCTTTGACCGAGACGGAGCGCTCGTCCGCGGACTGCCTGTACGACTGCTCGAAGCACTACTGCTCGGGTCCATCGCCATCGCCATCGCGATGACGACACGCATTCTCGGAGCTCTGCCCGTCTTCGCCTTCAGCGTGTTGCCCGCGATGGCGGCGTTACGCCTCGTGAGCAACGTTCCGCGCGCGCTCTTCGTGGCGACTGCGTTCGGCGCGCTCAGCGGGCTCCTTGGCTACATCGCAGCCTTCCTGTTCGAGCTCCCCGTGGGCGCCTCGCAGACCCTGTGCGCTGCGCTGCTCGTCGTCGTCAGCGGGCTCATCGCTGCGCTTCCCCGAGCTCAGGCCCTGCGGTAGGCGAGGTGAACGTACCGAACGGATCAGCGCGTGCGGGCGAGAGCCGCTGCCAACTCGAGAGCGCGGGTCATCGAGGTTGCGTCTGCGATGCCTTGGCCGGCGATATCGTCGGCAGTCCCGTGATCGGGGCTCGTGCGGGGCACCCGCAAACCCCAAGTAAGGTTCACCCCCGCTCCGCCCGCGAGCAGTTTGTAGGGCGCAAGCCCCTGGTCGTGGTGCATGGCCAGGACGCCATGAGGCGCTGTGCCTGCACGATGGCGGGAGAGGTGCGCGAAGAAGCCATCGGCGGCCAAGGGACCGGTGACGTCGACCCCCTCGGCCCGAGCACGCGCGATCACGGGGCGCACCACGCGTTCCTCGTCGTCGCCGAGCAGCCCGCCTTCGCCGGCGTGCGGGTTCACCCCGAGGACCACGAGGCGGGGTCTCTCCTCCCCCGTTACCCTCGACGTACACTCTGCGAGGCGCGCGAGGCTGTGCCCGAGGCTTGCCTCCGAGAGCGAGCGAGAGACGTCTCGGAGCGGGATATGCACCGTGGCCAGACCAAGCACGAAAGGCCCGCCCACAAAGCACATCAGAGGCGGCGCTGGGTCCTTGGCCAAGTAGTGATGAACAAGCTCGGTCTGCCCAGGGAAGGAGCGCCCTTCGACGTCGAGCAGCGCTCTCTTGCGAATGGGTCCCGTCACCAAAGCGTCCAGTGCGCCAGCCGCGGCTCGGCTCGTCGCGAGCAAGAGCGCGTCTCGCTGTAGCCTCACGGCCCCCTCGTCGGGATGGCCAGGTGCGGCGAGTTCGCTGGGGACACTCTCAGGCCAATCACACCGAATGGTGCGCGCCCCTCCGGGCGCCCCGAGCTGCACGACGTCGTCAGCGAGCCGTGATGCCTCGAGTCCCGCGAGCTTCGCCCCTCGCAACAAGAGGGCCGCGGGTCCGACAAAGATGCAATGAACGTCGTCGGCACAAACGGCCTGGGAGAGGGCGATGGCCGCAATTTCCGGACCTACACCGGCGGGACAACCTGCCGTGACGCCGATGCGCAGCAGGGCGCCTTCAGCTGTCGTATGCACTCTTGCCCTCCCGCAGCACGATCACCCGGCTGTCCTCCAGAAACACATGAGGACCCTGGGTCGTCCCTGCGGGCACCTCCCAGGTGTCGCCTGGGCCACAGTCACGTGGCAAGCCCTGCACCAGCAAACGAACTTTACCCGCGAGCACACGGCCCCGCTCTGCACCGGGGTGATGCAGCACGGGGATGACGACCCCCTTTACGCCCTCGACCACCTCGAGGGTCTTGCCGTCCGCTTGCCCGAGCCTGGCGATTCGCAGGCCACGCATACCGGGCAGCTCGACGAAGGCGTGTTCGGGCGGAAGGGTGAAGACATCGGTCATGGCGGGGTCCTCAGGGGTAGCAGGCTCAGGCGAAAAGCCACTACAGCGGGTTTTCGCCCTGCCCGCGTTCTTGGGTGGTCTGCCCCGGACGAGCGCTGCTCGACGGGGGCAGGGTCTGGCCCCGAACCCTCCAGCGGAACAGGCCGGGTGGG
>JBMTAX010000483.1:0-3300 GCA_049429145.1 Myxococcota bacterium | reverse complement strand
TTGTGCGATCCGCATCGCGCGCTGCGCGGTGAAGCGCAACTTACGGCCGGCCTCCTGCTGCAGTGTCGATGTGATGAACGGCGGGGCAGGGCGCTGCGTGAAGGGCTTCTGCTGCACGTCGCTGACCGTGAGCAGCCGACCACGCATGTCTTTCTCGATGGCACGCGCCCCCGCACCGTCGAGAAGCAGCACCCGGTCACGCCGCGCAGCTTCAGTGCGCTCACCGGTGTTCGGATCGAAATCGCGGCCGAGGGCGAGGCGCCTGCCGTCGAGCTCCACGAGTTCGGCGCGTACCTGGTTTGCCCCGGCGTGGTTGGAGGTGAGCTCCGCGTCGACGCTCCAATAGTCGGCCTGCTGGAAAGCCATACGGGCGCGCTCGCGCTCGCCGATGAGGCGCGTGGCCACCGACTGCACCCGCCCCGCGGAGAGGCGCGGTCGCACCTTCTTCCAGAGCACTGGCGAGACCTCGTATCCATAGAGCCGGTCGAGGATGCGCCGCGCCTCTTGGGCATCCACGAGCCTCTCGTCGAGCTCTCGGGGATGCTCGAGGGCACGCTTGATGGCGCCTTCGGTGATCTCATGAAAGACCATGCGCTTGACGGGAACCTTCGGCTGAAGCACCTCGCGCAGGTGCCACGCGATGGCCTCCCCTTCGCGGTCTTCGTCGGTGGCGAGGTACAGCTCTTTGGCGTGGCTCAGCAAGTCGCGGAGTTTCTTCACCTGAGGTTTCTTCTGGGCGGGGACGATGTAGAGTGGCTTGAACCCATTCTCTACGTCGACACCCGTGCGCGCCCACGACTTGCCCCGGAACTGCGCCGGGATCTCTTCGGCTCTCGAGGGCAGGTCGCGCACATGCCCGATGGATGACTCCACCACGAAGTCTCGGCCGAGGAATTTAGAGATGGTGCGTGCCTTCGCTGGCGACTCGACGATGATCAGTGCTTTCGACACGGTGGGGTCCGCTCCCGCGCGGCAGGAGGTCCCGGGCTGGGGGCCGCCTTTTGGGGGACCGGTACACAAAGCGAGGCGGTTTCGCCACCCCCGAAAGACGAATACCCGCCGAACCACCCCGGCCACGCACTTCTCGCATAGGGTTTAAGACATTGAAAAATATCGTTTTTCTTGTATTTCTTGCGGCCGCGCCGGGCGCCGCTCGCGAGCCCGCACCGGCGGCACCCAGGGTCACCTCGCCACAGGAGGAACCTGGTGCCAACGTCCCTTCGATCCCATGGGAGGACCCCGCGCGAAAGCTCCGTGCAGCAGCCGCTGGCGGGGTCGGCGTCTGCGAGGCGGTGGCCTTCCCGCTGACCCTGGTTCCCGGTGTGGGCAGCATCGCGTCTTCCGTGGTCGACTGGGCTTGTCTCGTCCCGGCGGCCCTCGCGGTCGACTATGTGGGGACCTTTCACGCGGGCAGCGCCTCCCACCTGTGGCAACCCCTGCTGGCTCTGGTGGCGGCCAAGGTCTATCGCAGCATGGTCTTCACCGCAGGCGTCGCCGTGATGGTGGGGGCCGGGCTCTTGTTCACCGGCGGCGTCACTGCAGCCCTGGTCGCGCTCGGTGCCCCCTATTACCTCCCCGTGGCGCTCACAGGGGTCCTCACCGGGGTGGGAGTCACCTTCCTCGCCACCCGCGCCCTCGAGCGCTGGGGCTCTGACGCCCTCTTCGGGCTCGTGTACGGCGCGTTGGCGAGTCCTTTGCGCACCCCCGAGGAGCACCAGGCTGCGGAGACGTCGGCGTTGATCGCGCCGCCCCTCGGACCGTTTGCCCGCGCCTTCGCACTGCTCGCAGCGGCATCAGGGGCTGAGCCTGCCTCTGAGCCCCGCTTCGCGATTCCGGTCGCAGGTCCCCTCTACAAGAGCGCCGCGAGAGCAGAAGTGGTGGAGCAGGCCACGCTCCGGGTGGGCACAGACATCCTCCACGAGGCGCCGGCTTCGCCCGCGGCACTGCATCGGTCTGCGGTCGTGACGAGTTTCGCCGAGGGCGCATTGGGCGCCGCCGGCCATGCGCTCTTGCTCGGGGGCGCCGGAATTTTACTCACGGGTACCCTGATGGCCGCGCTCACCGATGAAAAGCGAGGGGACACCGGCGAATACGCCACCTGGGCCGCGGGGGTTGGGGGCGTCGGCGTGGTGATCGCGGGAGGCGGCGTTGCCTGCGTGTTGCTGCGGCAGGTGCCTAGGGTGCTACGCGCCGTGTTGGTGCCGGCTGCCTTCGGGCTCTGGCCAGCCGCGGCGGCGGAGGAACCCTAAGGCCCCGTGCGAGCTAGCACGCGCGCTTGCCGTGGTGCTCGCTCGTGCAGCGCCCGTGCTCCCGCGATTCCCTCGGCGGGGAGCCCGTAGCGGGCCCGTAGTTCGCCCAACGACAGGGCCAAAAGCTCCTCGTAGATGGACAACGAGGGCGCTGGGAGCCGCATCGGGCTCTTTGCCGCTCGCCACGCAGCCAAGGTGCGCACAGGGAACACAAGAAGCCCGAAGAGCGCGCCGCTGCCGATGATGAGCTGCACATATGCCCCGAAAACCCTCATTCCCCGGCGGACTTCCCAGGCAGACATCTCGAATTCTCCCGCTGGATCGGTGCCATAGCCCGTCATCACGTGGTGGAGGTCGTGAAAGCGCACAGCCAGCTGGCGCGACGGCGGGTTCGGCACAGTGTAATCGCGTCCCCAAAAAGTCACGGTGGCGGTGGGCTCGTCGTAAGCCGCCGTCGAAAAACCGTTCTCTGCCAGGTAGACATCGCGGGCCGAGCGCACGCTCATCGTGGAAGGCAAGGGTCTCGAGAGTGGAGGCAACTGCATGTGAAGGACACCATCCCTATAGAAGCCGCGGACAAACGTCGAACCTACCACAGACCGCGTCCGGCGGCTTCCCCACACGGCCCGGCCGTTGCGCTTGCGGTGCACGGGGGCCCTCGGTGCGGCTCATGGCGCCACTGCAGGCGTAGAAGCGGGTGGGGGTGTCGCCTCTGGCGCGGGCGCAGGTTCGCTTGGTAGCTCCTCGAGAGCGGCCGACACCTCGACGTCTGCTCGCGGCGGCGAGAGGCGCTCTGTGCGCTCTCGGAACCCCGCGAGGGCGAAGACGAAGTCATGGGCCGCGCGGGGAGGTGGCAGGTCCACCGCGAAAGGCGTGGTGCCGAGGGGGCGTTCATGCCCTGCCAGCCGCACCTCTGCCCCCGGGGGGATGGACGTAAAGGAGACACGGACCTGGGCTGGCAGCGCCGGAGGAGGGGGTGCCGCCGTCGCCAGGGGGAGGGTCGCCAGGGGAGCTGCGTGGGCTTCGTACCGACGCCAGGCCGTATACCCCA
>JBMTAX010000482.1:0-3306 GCA_049429145.1 Myxococcota bacterium | reverse complement strand
TTTGTCGGCGACCTCGGCGATCCCTGCGTCTTGAATTGCTTCGGACGACGAGGGTGCACCCGCTCCAGACACGGCGATATTCGGTGAACTCGCGTTATGGGACGATAACTCTCGTTGGTCGGGCCGTTCTGCAAGCCACAACATTGTCGCAGCGACGGTGCCCATCACCAGCAAAGCCAAGGTCGCCACCTTCCGACGAGAAGCCACGGGGGCCGGCAGACTTGTACGCACATCGATGATACCCGGGCTCAAGGGAGGAGCGAGGGTCTGAGTCACTGCGGTCTCTGCCCGCGGCGGATGTTGACGAGGAAGACGATCGAGGGTGGTTCGGGAGTCCGGAGCAGCGCGTTCATCATCGTCGATGGCCGAGGATAGGGCGAGGATGGTGTCGTCGACGATTTCTGCTGGACCGGGGGGCTTCAGCGAAGTGAAGACCGCAGAGATGTGACCATGGGACAGGGTAGGTTCCTTCGGCGGTGCGATGCCCGAAGCTCCCTCGAGCACCGCGGTCTGCCGTCGCGCCGAGTCGGGCTCACCGAGCAGGGACAAGACCAGTGGGGCGAGCTGGGTGTCTTCAGGATCCTGGGTTACCTCGTACAGGCAGCGTCCGAGCGCGTGTTCCATGTGTCGCAGATCAGGGAAACGATCTTCGGGCCGGCCAGCGAGCGCCTTCATGACGACAGCCTCGATCGAGGGGGGCAGGTCAGGACGGTGCAATGAAGGTCGGGGAACCTCACAGAACATCACTTTGCGGAGAATGCTGGCGTCGTGCTCCCCTGTGAACAGGCGCTTTCCAGTCAGGGCTTCCCAGAGAACGATTCCTAGTGCGAACTGGTCGACGCGTTGATCAAGCGTCTCCCCAGCCGCTTGCTCCGGGGCACAATAGGCGAGCTTGCCTTTGAGGACGCCAGTGGCCGTGTGGGTTGAGCGCTCGCTCGCCTTTGCGATGCCGAAGTCAGTCACCTTCACTTCACCTGCGCGACTGACGAGGATGTTATGCGGGCTTATGTCACGGTGAATGATGCCGAGGGGACGACCTCTGTCGTCGGTAAGCTGGTGGGCATAGTGCAGGCCACGACATACCTCGATTGCAATCTGCAGAGCGTGCCCGAGCCTTACTCGTAGTGACCGGTGACGTGCGCGCTCGAGGAGCTTACGCAGGTCTGAGCCGTCGACGTACTCCATGGCGAGATAGAGGGTGCCCTCGTGCTCGCCAAAGTCGAATACCTGCACAATGTTTGCGTGCTGCATACGCGCCGCGAATGACGCTTCGTCCCGAAACATGCTGATGAAGTGGGATTGGTCCGCCAGGGTAGGGGTGATGCGCTTGATGCACACACGCTTCGCGAACCCTTCGCTGTCAATGCGCGCACGAAAAATCTCCGCCATGCCCCCCACGGCGATTCGCTCCTCGAGCACATAGCGACCAAATGGAAGTGGTAACCCCATCGCCCCTGAGGCTACCCCACGTCCTTGAGACCATCCGAGGGGAGGGGAAGGGGCCGCGTTGCTGTCTCACGATCGAGCAAAAGGCCCCGGGCGAGCGCCGCTCGGCGGCAGGAGACCTTGGCGAAAGGCCTTCCGGCGGGACGGACGGGGGGCGCAAATCGACGACTGCCGATTTTGCCTTACCTGGCTGCTAGGGGCGTGCTGACTCTTCGGTAGGCTCATCTGCGCCCTGGTCGGGAACCATTCCGTCGTTGATGCTCGTAGGTGCAGACTGGTCATCAGCGGCGCCTTCCGGAGCGGTCTCGTCGACGAACGAGCCATCGACTTCTCGTTCCGGGGCTTGCTCGGTACCCAGCGTCGCCGTGGTGTCTGACGATTCTGAGGAAGAGACTGGCGCCGCATCCACGTTCCCCCCTCGGAGACCTGGATCTGGAGCGCTCTGCTCAGCCGGTGCCGTTCGGGTCGGGTCATCGACGCGAACGACAACCCCATCCTCCAAGGTCACCGTCAGTTGCCCGAACGACGCCACCTCCACCGTCGTGGGGCGCCCCGGGGGCGCCGGTGGACGCCTCTCGAGGCGGTCGGGTGCTCCCAGCGCTGCAGCCAGCGCTTCGTAATCCATCCCGGCGACAGCACGTTTCTGCTCGATGCCGAGGCGCTGAGAACTCTCGAGAGAGCGGATCCAGGGATTCGGGTCGTCAGCGGTTAGCGCCGCCTCGAACCACGTGTCGAAGCCGCTGATGTCCTTGATGTGCGCTGGCAGCAGCAGGATGTGTCGCTGCTCGTGCTCGAGGCGGGTGTCGCCGCGGGTGTTGGCGACACGCAGGTAGACCCAGGTGGCGTACCGCGGGGGATACAGAGGCCGGCGAAAGACCGCGTCGCCGGTTGGGAAAACGACTCGCTCGACTCGCACACGCGTACCCGCGGGGACAATGCTGTCGTGGGCCGGCGGCAGCAAAGGTTCCCCTTCCGGAGAGAGCACCGCCTCGACGCGGTCGAAGGGGAAGGGGCTAAGGAGTCGATAGCGGTCGTCGTCCCAAAAGGGGCCCGCATACATGCTCTGCTTCAGCCAGAGCAGCTGTCCGTCGCGCATCTCCTGGATGCGCATCTGCGTGCCGTCCGCTAACGAAGTGTACGAGGGGCATCCCGCGAGGAGCAGGGTGCTGGTGCAGGCGAACAGCAGCAGGGACGGGCGCATGAATACCTCCGAGCGAGTGCAGACCCTTGTTTTCGAGAAGTATGAGGGATTACGCAACGACTTCGTGGTGCTCGACGAGCGAAATGGGACCGCTGCTCCCTCGCTTCCGGTGCAGGCGCGTGTCGCGCTCTGCGACCGCCACGCGGGAGTGGGCGCCGATGGCGTCCTCACTCTTCTGTCTCCGCGGGTCCCCGATGCCATCGTGCGGATGCATGTGACGAACGCCGATGGGTCGGTGCCCGAGATGTGTGGCAACGGCTTGCGCTGCGTGAGCCGGTGGTTGCTCGACCACGACCTCATCGCACTCGATGACCCCCACTTCGTGGACACCGACGCTGGGCCGTTGCGCTGCGTGGTGGAGGAGTCAGGCGTTCGCGTGCAGATGCGGGGGGCGACGACGACGGGTGTCTGCAGCGACGGACCGCTGGTAGACGAGCAAATCGAGGTGGAGGGCGAGACCTTCACCGCCACCGCTCTGTCCGTCGGCAACCCACATTTCGTGCTCGAAGGTCCCGCCCACAGAGGGCTTGCGTTGCGAGCAGGGCCCGTGCTCGAGCACCACGCTCGATTTCCGGCACGCACCAACGTTGAGTTCGTGTCCGTCCGCAGTCCCACCGAGCTTGACCTCTTCGTCTGGGAGCGAGGTGCGGGGCTGACCC
>JBMTAX010000481.1:0-3310 GCA_049429145.1 Myxococcota bacterium | reverse complement strand
CGACCCTCCGGACTTCCTCGAGGGGTACATCAAGAGCTTCTGTTTCGGCGCCCAAATCGCCGTCATCAGCTGTTTCAAGGGCTTTCATACGTCGGGAGGCGCGCGGGGCGTCGGAGAGGCAGCCACCGCGGCCGTGGTGTTGTCGAGCGTGAGCATCCTGGTCGGTACGTACGTCCTGACGGAGCTGCTCCATCCGTTGCTGTGGGGCTACCTCGACGTCACGGCGTTGCCCCAATGATCGAGTTCCAAGCGCCCACGCCACACCCGCTCGCCGTGTCGGTACGATGCCTACGCAAGTCATTCGGAGCGCGGGAGGTGTTGAAAGGCCTTTCGATCGACGTCCCTCGCGGGTCCATCTGCGTGATCCTCGGTGGTTCAGGGATGGGCAAGAGCGTGCTGATGAAACACATCATCGGGCTCCTGCGTCCCGACGCTGGCGAGGTCCTCATCGACGGCGAAGACATCACACGTCTCTCGGCGGTCGAACTCAAGGGAATGCGCACGAAGTTCGGCATGGTTTTTCAGCAGGCCGCCCTCTTCGATTCCATGACGAACTACGACAACGTCGCGTTTCCCCTGCGCGAGCACCGTGCCCTCTCTCCCGACGCGCTCGATCTCCGGGTACGGGAGCTCATGCAGCTTTTCAGCCTCGACCCTGACGAAGTGGGGCCGCGCTTTCCCTCTGAAATCTCCGGAGGACAACGCAAGCGCGTGGGGCTTGCCCGCGCGGTAGCTCTCGAGCCCAGCATCGTGCTGTATGACGAGCCAACGACGGGACTCGATCCCATCACCACCGACCAAGTCGATGAGATGATCTTGCAGGCCAAGCGAAAGCTAGGGGTCACCAGCATCGTCATCAGCCACGACATCGGCAGCGCGTTTCGCATCGCCGACCAGATCGTCTTCGTATACCGAGGCGAGATCGTGGCACGAGGACACCAAGCAGAGATGCTTGGCTCAGAGCATCCTTTCGTGCGGCAGTTCTTCGCCACCTGGCGTGAGAAGAATCGTTGAGGTCTGCTCGAGGCTGTCACAAGGGATCTGAAGGTCCATGTAACCCAAAACACCAACAGCTCATTCGTCGAGCGACTCGGTCCATGCTAACAGCGTACCGAGGGGTATGAAGGTGCAAACATGAGCGTCGATCCGAAGCATGCCTTTCGCACCGGACTCGTCGTCATGTGCGGCGTAGGAGTGGCGCTCTCGTTCTTCTTTGCAACTCGAAAATCCACCCTCGATGCATCGAACTCCGTCCCCTATTTCGCGCTCCTCGACGACGCTGCAGGCATCAATGCGAAGAGCCTGATCACGGTTGCAGGCCTGCAGGTCGGGGAAATTATCGATATTCGGCTGGTGGACACCACGGAGGAAGAGCTGCGGGGCCATCTCCGCCTCGAGGTCGAACGGGCGTACCAAGACCGGATGCTGAGGTGGTGGGAAGCACGGCGCAAGCGTCTTCTTGACAGTGGCAAACCTGACCCGGGTCCGCTTCCCACGGAGGCCGAGCTGCCCGTCCACGATGAGAGGGACGGTCTTTTTCATGGCAAGCCCAAGCCGCCGCCCCCTTGGTCGCCCAAACGGGTGGTACGTGTCGCTCGCGTCGACATGCGCATCATGAACAGCGTGCAGCTGCCGAAAGACAGTTGGCTGAAGAAAGAGTCCCTCGGCCTGCTCGGGGCCAAAGCACTCTTCTTGGAGCTGGGCACGGACGACGCCACGGTGCCTCCCGGCGGCCGCATTTACAATGTTCGCTCATCGACCCAGCTCGACGCCATCACGGAGCAGGCAGGAGCGATGGTCGCCTCGGTGGGTGGGATCATCGACACCATTGACCGCGACCTCGGCGGTATCGTGTACGATGTGCACAGCATCACGAGTGAACTGAGCCGCTTCGTCGCGGGCGATGAAGACAGCCCTCCGCTCGACGAGCTCTACCAACTGGTCATGGAGGAAGTGCGGAAGGTGACCTCGACGGTAGATCGTGCGGTGCGCCAAGTCGACGTCATGCTTCGGAACAACGACAAAGCCGTGACGGGTTTGCTCACCAACATGGAGCGCATCTCTGGGGATCTCGCGAGTCTCACCGGCAGTCCCGAGGTCGGTGACGATGGTGTCCCGACAGGGGGCGAGCTGCGGGAAACCGTGCTTCAGGTGCGCAAGATCACCCAAGACCTGTCGACGGTCACCGCGGCCCTGAAGGACATCGTGGGGGCCAACGAAGAGGACTTTGACGTCGGGGTGCAAGAGCTGAAGCATACTCTCGCGGAACTCAACCGTTCCCTGACCTCCTTGGCAGAAGTCAGTGGCAAGGTAGAGCGCGGTGAGGGCACCGTGGGCCGGCTGCTTACCGATGAGCGCATCGCTGATAAGGTGGAGAGTGCGGTGGAGGGCGCGAGCGACTTTGTCGCTGGTTTGACCGCCATCGAGACGCACGTCGACTTGGGCACTTGGTACAACCTCAACCGGGACCGGGCGCAGGTCGCCCTGGAACTCCGCATTCAGCCCAAGCCCGACAAGTATTATCTCATCGGCATCGTTGACGACGGTGGTGGCATAGAGCGCTTGACACAAAGCCTCTCAAGCCAATCCCCCGATGGCACGGTGACGCGCCGCTCGAGCATTCGTGAGAATGACAACTCGGTGCGGCTCAACGCCATGTTCGCCAAGAAGTTCTGGGATTTCTTGGTTTTGCGCGCCGGCCTTATCGAGACGTCCGGGGGACTCGGTGCAAATCTCTTCTTCTGGGGCGATCGCATCGAATTACGCAGTGATGTGTTCAATTTCGGGGGACCGCGCAATCTCCTCAATGAAGACCTAGAGGACCCGCTCTACGCCGGCCTGGCTTTTTGGCCGCGCTGGAGGACGATGCTGAAGGAGCAGCCCATCCCCCACCTGTATCTGCTGGGCGGCGTCGATGATGTGCTGAACTACGACGCACTCCCAGCGGTGCACGGCTACGGGTTCGATTACTTCGTCGGAGCTGGACTCACATTTCAGGATGAAGATCTTCGTACCCTTCTGCCCTTCCTTCCCAGCTTTTGAGGAGCTGCAATGTCCAGGGCCGAGGAGCAAGACGAACCCGGTGTCGACGTCCTTCATAGGTGAGCTTCCGTGCTCGGGTGCTCACCTTGTTTCCGCACATCGGGTCTAGCGAGGCCATCTCCAGTGTCTCTGCGTGGCGTCTTTTGGGCACGAGGCGAATAGGCGACGGCCTTAGGTGATGGTCTGCTCGTCGGTGCGACGCGAAAGAACAAGCCACGGGCCTCGACGTCATGGAAGAGGCGCTCCCCCTACACGCAAAAGGCCCCCG
>JBMTAX010000480.1:0-3320 GCA_049429145.1 Myxococcota bacterium | reverse complement strand
TGCGCGCAACGCCGCGCCCTCGTCGCGCAGAGACTCCAACGTCACTTTCTCGTCGGGGCTGAGCGATACTGCGTCTTCGTCGACCGCGCTGCAGACCTCCGTCTTGTCGAAGACGTCGAGACAAGGTGCCTCGTGCAGGAGAGCCATGGCGAGGCCAACAACGACGACGCCATTCATGGCTGGACCTCCGCCTCGACGTGGTGCGACCAGCCCCTCTTCGCAGCCTTCCACCACAGGAAGAGCGCGATGGGGAGAGACACCAGCGACACCCATTGCGAAGTGGACATGCCGAGCCACCAAACTCCACGGTCGGCGTCAGCACGAAAGAGTTCCGTCGAGAAACGCCAGATCGTGTAGCTCACGAACAGACCCGCAAACAGCTCCCCGGGAAACCGCCGGGAGCGATAGCGCAAGGACGCTCCGACGAAGGCGAGCAAACCAAACGCCGCATCGTAAAGCTGCACCGGATGTACAGCGGCACCATGGGTCGGATGTGAGGATGGAAACTGTACCGCCCAGGGCAAGTCGGTGCCGGAACCGTAGCAGCACCCAGCCATGAAGCAGCCGAGCCGTCCGACGAAAATGCCGAGAGCGAGGCCTGGTGTGGCGTAGTCACCGAACGACCCGCGATGCTCGAAGCCGGCCCGTCGCGTGAAGAGATAGCCGAGTCCGAGGGCACCGAGCACGCCCCCGTAGAAGACGTAGCCCGACTCGAATAAGCGCGCCCAGT
The DNA here is from genome assembly GCA_049429145.1 of Myxococcota bacterium. Lineage (GTDB taxonomy): Bacteria > Myxococcota > UBA727 > UBA727 > CAYLZW01 > JBMTAX01. Next base: position 2,590 of record JBMTAX010000480.1, on the reverse strand, counting down.
GCCACGGATCGGCGCGAAGAAGGTCGAGCAGACCCGACGCCGTGGTGCCATCGGGCAGGCGGTGCCCCGCTGCCTCGAAGAGCGTGTGAAACACTTTGGCACCGAGCACGGCGCTGAGGACAACAACCAGGCCCATTTCGAGGAGGTCCCGCAGGTCGCGCCCGTCGCGCAAACCGAGTCCCACCCCGATCACCACCCCAAGGGCGTAGCCGAGGACGGTCGCGCTCGTGTATGCGTTGAGTCCGAATACTTCCGGCTGCACACCAAACTCCTGCCCCCATGAGTCATCGCCCTCCCAGCCTACGAATGCAAGCGACTCTCACCACTGCTGCGGCAGCGAGCTGCCCGCGCCCACGACGATTGTGCGCGAGATGGTCTTCGTTGGCACTCGTTGGGTGGCTGCTCGCCCTTGTCTCGAGCGCCGTTGCCTCGCCTCCCTCGCTCCGAGAAGTGGTCTTCGAGGGGGTTGTGCACGACGCTCTCGCCCGACGTGCGGGCAGTGGGAGCACTGTGTGGATCGCGCGCAGCAACGCGCAGGGGGCCAGGGAGTTGCTGCAGCTGAACGACGGCGGCGCGCTCGTGAGGATATGGCCCGTGCCTCGCGCCGCCATCGCGGCGGATGTGTGCGAGGGACTTGGGGCGGTCTTCGCCGACGCGCAGGGTATCGTCGACACGAACGGGAAGAGACTTCTCGAAGCGCAAGGCTTGCTGTCTTTCCCCGATGATACGGCCTTGTATTTCACGCCGCTATGCGGCTCCGCAGCCGACACCCGAGCGGAGCTCCGGTTTCTCGCCCACGACGGCATCGTCGTGAAACGCACCGAACGCGTGGTGACCCTCCCGTTCCAACCCAAGGCCCGTCTTTTTGGCGGTCCAGTGCACGAAGGTGCGGTCGACCAACGCCCCTACGCCCTGGCGCTCTCCCTATACGTCCCACGACTTTACGACGGTGACATCGATGGCGACGGTCGCTCCGACCTCATTGTCGTGCACGAAAATCGTGTCGTTCTTTTTGTGCGAGGCCGTGATGGCATGCTCACGACGGCAAAAGCCATCGTGCCGGACCTCGGCATCGCAGAAGGTGGCGCGGCAGGGCTCGAGGTACGGGTGCTCCCCGTGGATGTCGACGGAGATGGCGCCGTGGAGTTGGTCGTCGCACGTAGGGAGGAGGCGGTGGCCACGACTACCCAGCTCAGGGTGATCGATCGGCTCTCTTCTCCGTCGCACCATCGCCCGCATGTCACACGAGTAGAGGATGGTCACATGAGCCTGCTCGGGACCGCTCAGAGCGAGGGTCGCATGCAGCTTGTTGCCGCAGCCTTCGATACGTCGATGATGTCGCTCGGAGGGGCGCTATTGTCGGGCCGGGTGCCCCTGCGGGTGACGCTCTTCGAAGGGCTTCCTCTTCGTCTAACTCATGTCCTGGGTTTGCATGCTGACGTTGACGTTCGCGCTGGGCGCATCGCGGGGGCCATGCCCGTGACGACGGTAGACTTCGATGGTGATGGCTTCGAAGACTTGCTGCATCTCGGGGAGCGGGGCACCGCGGCCCTCTACTTGCGGCGGCCACCTGCCTTCGCCGATGAGCCGATTCTACTGCCGGCGGTCCCGGCGTTTCAAAAGGCCGTTGCGCTGCCAGCGCACCACAGCGTTTTGTTGCTCTCGTCGAACGGGACGGGCGGCACGAAACTGAGTTTCGTCCGCCTGCCCGAACGCTAGGAGTGACTACCGATGTTCAGCGACGCCATCGGCGCCGAAGGGGAAGGAGCCCGAAACGCTATCCCTCCGCGCCGTCACCCGAGGCAGGGAACATACCGCGAGGAGGCTGCGCCCACCCGATGCCAGCCCCGAGGATAGCGCCGATGCCGACGCCAAGAGGCAACGCATCGGGAGCTGTGGCGCGAATGAACCACATCGCGGGTTCAAGGTAACCGACGGACAGGTGGTAGGGGCCCGCAAGCCACACGGTCTCGACGGCGCAGGCAGCGGCAGCGACACTGACGACGACGAAGGAGGCGACCATTCCGAGCGCGCCACCGAGCAGGGTCACGATGGGGAGAGTGCGAGCGCGGCTCGCGCGAGGATCCTGGCCGCGAAGGGCCTCGCTCGCCTCGAGAAGGCGGATCATCATGCGTTCCCCGACGACGCGCGCAGAACAAGTAAGCACCAGCGCATCGAGGAGGACCACGAAAGGAGCCTCCACCCAGTCACCAAAGGTGTACGTGGATGGCTGCAGGATGGGGAGGGCGAGGCCCGCAATGACGGTAATCCCGGCTCCAAAAAACGCGAGCCGACGAGCATGGTGCAGGCGAAGCGGATCGTGGCGCGCCAGTTCTCCGAGGCGGTCGTCGAGAGACATGTAGGCAGCTTCGACACGCGCCCGTTGCCGCTCCACTACACGGGAGGCATCCTGTCGACGACGCAGGAAGGTCAGGACCACGCTGAGCGCAGCCGCCTCGGCGCCCCGCCACAGTAGCGCGAGTTCACGCAGTAGCGACAGGCGACCGGGGGCCGCGACGCGAAAGGTCATCCATGGCACCCCGACAACCACAAGGGCAGCGATCAGGCGCGCCCGCGAGCAAGGGGACGT
>JBMTAX010000479.1:0-3322 GCA_049429145.1 Myxococcota bacterium | reverse complement strand
AACTCGACGACAACGGGGCCACCGACTATTTGGCTGCGGCGCTTCGAGTCGCCGACACGCGCCGGCAGCCTGGGATGATTTCATTCAGCTGTACCCGCCCCGGAGGCTTCACTGACGAGATGGCTCAGCGATGCCTCGCCTCGCTGTCGTTGTTGGCCTCCCTCATCGACACGCACGTCTCCGAAATCATCGCAGCGTCGCTCCTGGACGTGTATCTAGGTCACGACGCGGGCCAGCGGGTGCTGCAGGGCGCGGTGAAGCGTGGTGACGGCGAGACCATCCCGGCGGTCATCTGCTTCGCCGATCTTCGAAACTTCACGACGCTGTCCGATCAGCTGCCCCGCGAGCAGTTGCTCGCCCTCCTCGATACCTACTTCGCCTGTGTCGTCGGGGCCGTTCATGAACAGGGTGGAGAAGTGCTGAAGTTCATCGGTGATGCCGTGCTCGCGATCTTTCGCGTATCGCCAGGCGAAGAGGCTGCGGCCTGTGCAGCAGCCATCGCCGCGGCCCATGGCGCCCAGACAGCGGTAGCCACGGCCTCTGCAGAACGTGCGGCTGCGGGACTGTCGTCCATCGACTTCGGGCTGGCGCTTCACCTCGGTGAAGTGATGTACGGCAACATCGGCGGCCCCGATCGTTTGGACTTCACGGTGCTCGGTCCTGCGGTGAATGTAGCGAGCCGCATTGAAGGCCTATGCGGTCGCCTCGGACAGAGTCTCCTCGTCAGTGACGCGGTGGCGCGTCACGCAGGTGGCGTCTTCCTCGATCTCGGTGAGCACGCGCTGAAAGGGGTCTCCGTGCCCATCCGCCTGTGGGCGCCCGGCAGCGGGCCACGGTAGGGCACGGTCCATCGCCACCCGCCTCGAGGTCAAGGGCGGCGGCATGTCCGGTGAAAGTCGCGCGCTGTTTTGCTCCTGCGGCGTCAGGCTTTTTTGTTCTCTTGTGCCCAGCGCAAGAGGAAGTCCCCCGCATCGCGGAAACTCTTTTCTACATCAGCGACGACGAGCTTCTCACCACGCCACCGATGCCGAACACTTTGACGTTGAGCTCGCCCTCCGCGACGCGAAGAACACCGCCAGGGACCCCCTGGAAGAGGATGCGCCCGCGCGATTCCACTTTGTTCGGGAGCACCGAGGGAATGGTCTCCCAATGGGCCTCGAAGGAACCCCAGCGGTAGGTGAGGCGCTCCTCATACTCGAGACGGTCGCTGCCGAGGGCTTTCTTCATGGGCGCCGGAAGCTCACGTTCGGGGCCGACGCGCAAGACGCGGGTCAATTGCACGTCATCACGTTCGAGTTTGACGACCGTGCGCGCGAGCTTCACCGCCTTACACATGGCGACGTTGAACTCCTCATCGAAATAAAGTTGCTCGAGCTCTTGCTGCGTCACGCCGGGGATGCGGGTCTCGGTACGGAACTTCATGGAGACGTCATAGCGCGACGCGCCCCCTGCGGAAAAGCCACCCCATGGCCCACCCTTTCCCTCGCTGCCGACAGAACGAAAAGACGCGGAGACCTAAAGCGGCCTCACGCGTGTCTTCGTAGGTTTTGGATGGTGGGTCGTCCGAGACTCGAACTCGGGACCATCGGATTAAAAGTCCGGTGCTCTACCAACTGAGCTAACGACCCGCGAAACAAGACGTAGAAGCCAGCACCGCTGCTGTCAAGCGCCCTCGCGCATCCTCCTCGCCACGGTCAGACCGCGACGAGGACATTGGGCACCGAACGAAGGCAATCCTCAGCGAAGCTGGTCACGCGGCACGAGCGAAGGAGCGCGGGTCCGATAGGTCCCCTCGACGTGGTGCATCAGCTCGAAGAAGGCCTGTTCGAAGCGGCGGTCATCGCGGGGGAGCCCCTCGAAGTCTGCATAGAAGTTCCCCGTCCAGCATGTATCGTCGTAGCACTCGCCGTCGACCCAGATGATAATCGCTCGCTGAAAATCAGTGAGCCCGGCCTGAATTCGGTCCGCGCGGTTTGACTCCTTCATCGCCCCCCAGAGCACAAGGCCGAGCCCAACCATGTCCTCGGCACTCTGTCCTTGGCCGTGAAACACATAGAATACGGGATAGGTCTCATCGCTGAGGTAGTAGTCCGGCGGTAGGAGCACTCCGTACTTCACGTTGCGCGAGAGCACCTCGCTTTCATAACTGCTGAGGAAGCCGAAATCGCTGAGGCGCCCCGTCGGACTCTCGAGTTCAGTGACTTCCCCACCGATGGACCGGTCGCGGCCTTCGGCGGGCACGCGCGCCGAGAGAAAGCCAAACAGCGTGTACAGCCGATGAATAATGTCGGGCCCGACGTGATTGCCGTCGCCGAGGACGTCGTCGGTAGAGGGGCAGACGGCAGGGTCGCCATAGCGCAGGTAGGCGACGCGTCCCATCGCGTCCCGCGAGTAATCGGCATCGTAATACACGTATGGTCCGTCGATGCCGGGCAGCGTGGAGAAATTGTCGTAGACCTTTGCGTCTGGCACCCGCTGCTGAATCTTGGAGAAGAATGCGTTGGTAATCTGCGCTGTATTCAAAAAATCACGGATGCCAGCATCGACCCAAATATCGAGACGCTCCACTTGTTCGTCTGACATGCTGCCAAACAATCGTGCGGGAGAGCGTTCGAAGAGTCGAGCCAATGTGGGTGACAAATCGTAGGTCCCGTTCCCCTCGCCGTAATCGGCCGTGGCGGGGACGCCGTCGAGCCCATCGTCGTCGTATGGCTCGCCGTCGTCCCATTGAAAGTTCCGCTCTCTACCGTTTGGGTTTTTGTGTGGATCCCAGTCGTCTCCAGCGGGGTCTGGGTTCGTCACCTCGTCGTACCCGGGCTCTTGTGCGCGTGGAAGACCGTCTGCACCCACGTCGCGGAACCGCTCCCGATTATTGATGAGCAGGGGCTCCCCATAATCACGACGCCCGTTTTCGTTCAGATCCACCGCGAGCGCAAACTCGATGAGGTTCTTCTGGCGCGAGGACGACGATGGGTCATAGGTACCGTTACGCCCACTCCCGCCGTCACAGTATGTAATCACGGGGTAGCGGCCCTCGGGATTATATTCGCGATTGTAAACACCCTCGAGCACGATGGGGTTCGCGCACAGCGCAGCGACGTCAATATCTTCGTGCGGAGGCACGTGCCACGCCTCGGTGACGCCGGAGGGGTAATATTCGCTCTCGGGGTTGTAAGCGAGCGGGTTGCCGAAGGCAGCGACGATGTCGTGAAAGATCTCGATGAGGTGGTTCCGATCGAAGGTACCGCCTCGCCCTTCGTCGGGGCCGCGGTACCATTCATTGTAATCAGAGCGAAACATCGAGCAGGCAGAGTCGGGGACC
>JBMTAX010000478.1:0-3331 GCA_049429145.1 Myxococcota bacterium | reverse complement strand
CCCTTCGGGTAAAAGCACTGTAGCGCAGGAAGGGAGCTGGGACAAAGCTCCCCCATCGTTCCCCCCGCGTGGAGTACGCCCGTTATGGCGCAGACCAAAGCCCCCCCGTTCACGCTGTACGAATATCGCCCCTCTCCTTTTTGCGTCGCGGTGCGCGTGGGCTTGCAAGAGTGCCAGGTGACCTTCACGCCGCGAGAAGTCGACCTCACCAAGCCCCGCACGGCGGCGTTCTTGAACCGGAGCCCGTTTGGGCGGCTGCCGGCCCTCGTCGAGCACCGCCCCGGGGGAGAGCTCGCAGTCTTCGAGTCCCCGGCCATTTTGCTCTTCTTGGCGGAGCGCTTCCCGGAGTCGCCTCTCGGCTTCACCGACCTCGCGGCGCGGGCCGAATCCTACGCATGGCTCAGTCACATCAGCACCGGCCTCGCGCCCGAGCTGTGGACCCTGCTGCAGGAAGAGAAAGTCTTCGCCGAGAACGAGCAGAGCCCCCGCGCCCACGTCCGCTCCCGGGACGCGCTTGAGTCGCAGCTCGACGTGCTCGACGCCCACCTGGCCCGGCGTGCGTTCCTCGCAGGCGACTACTCCGTGGCTGACACTCTCGCGACGCCACTGCTCGACTTGCTCGACCTCCTCGAGCTTGACCTCGACGGCTACCCGCGCGTGCGGGCGTGGCGAGACCGCCTGCGGGAACGCCCGAGCTACAAGGGCGTGTGGCCCCACGACGAGGAATAGCCCTCGGGGCGCTTACGGTCACAGCCCGGTCGGGCACGAGAGCTTTTCCGGGCTAGACGTCACGGCAACAGGGAAAGGGCGGGCGTTCCGTAAGGCAAGCGCAGGATCCACTCTGTTCCTTGCCCCGGGGATGAGCGGAGGGAGATCTGCCCCCCGAACCTTCCCGTGACGAGGTTGTGGGTGATGTGCATGCCGAGGCCACTGCCGCCGGTGGCCCGCTTCGTCGTGAAGAAGGGTTCGAATACATTCCTGACCACCGCTTCGCTCATGCCGACCCCGTTATCGGCGACGCGAAGCCGCACGCCCCCCTCGTCTTGGTCGAGGACGAGACGCACTGTGCGGTCGGAGCAGCCTTCGTCGAAAGCGTGCACGCAGGCATTCTGCAACAGGTTCGTCAGCACCTGGATGAGCGCGCCAGCGTCGATGAGCACCCGTGGTCTCACATTGACCGTCACTTCGGCCGCCACCTGCGCGCGCTTCATCATGGGGCGCAAGCTCTCTGTCACATCGCCAAGGAGCTCGTCGAGGGAGAGCTCCTTCGGTGCCTCCATCGACTGATCGACCGCCACCTTCTTGAAGCTCTGCACGAGCGCCGCACCGCGCTGTAGATTGCTGAAAGCCAACTTCAGTGACTCGGCGACCTCACCGAGCAGCGACTTCATGTCGCCGCGGGTCAGCTGTCCGGTACTGGTGCGGTGCAACAGCTCACTGAGACGTTCCTCGCCGAGAGTGATGGCCGTGATGGCCACGCCGAGGGGGGTGTTGATCTCATGGGCGATGCCCGCGACGAGTCCCCCGAGGGACGCCATCTTCTCCTGCCTGACTAAGGTCTCTTGGGCCTCGCGCAGCTGCGCAAGGGAGGCGCTGAGTTCGGTAGCACGTGCCTCGAGGAGCTGGTTGCTCTCGAAGAGCTCTCGACTTTTCTCGTGCAACAACGTCTCCGCCTCGCGCCGGGCGGCACGCTCTCTTTCGAACCGAAGACGCCAGGGGCTGTCGTCAGACATGGGGCCTCACGCCGGGAGCAGCTGAAACCGCACATGTGTCCCGGCGCCGCTCGAGAGGTCCTCGATGTCGCCCAGGCGATGTCCGGCCCCGTAGTGGACGAGGCACGCCTCGAGCAGGCCCTGGGCGAAGCGCCACAAGCCCCGGGGCGAGCGGTACTCCAGCAAGACGGAGCCGTCTGGCGCGGTGGTCGAGGTGAACAGTGGTGGATGGGCGACGGGGTAGAGCTTCCGCACCTCGGTGTGGACGTGGCTCTCGAGGCCCGCGAGAAACGAGGGTGCGGTGGTGTGGCTCGTGAAAAACTGCGGGAAGAGCGCGAAGAAGCGCCCGAAGAGGTGCTGCCCATAGGCGTAGAGCAGATCGGGGACGGCGATGCCCGTCTCCTCGGCGAGGGCCCCGACGAGAGCGAAAAGCTCGCCGTCGTCGTAGTTGCCAACGCTCGTGTAGGAGCCCTTTGCGCCAGCGCGCGCAACGATGGCATCGACGGTCTCGAAGGAGAACTTCGTCTCGACCATTTCCAACAGCTCGGTGAAGACCATTCCCATCATGCGCGCAACACTCCTTCCTCAGCGTGCGGCGAGAGCGATCTGCTCCGAACCGCCACCCCTGTCAGTCTGCCTGCAGGGTTTGATGAGACCGTCGAGAAGAGGGTCTCTCAGCGAAGATCCCGCCACAGAACGTTGTGACATCAAGGCGAGGCGCTGGGGGCCAGTGTCGGCCGGGTGGTCTGTCCAGGTCAAATCCTTTCCGGCGGCAGAACGAGCACCGATGACGAGAGAGACCTCGCCAAAATGAACGCTGCGGTCAGAAGTGTGGCCTAGGTCACACTCTGGACCGCAGCAGTGAGGAGCGCTGCGCGCCGCGAGGGGCGCTTCGGGGTCAGCCGTTCACGTCAAGGTCGAAAACGAGGTCGACCGCGTCGGCGTTCTCGAAGTTGAACAGCTTATAGGGGGTGATGCCGTAGTCGCTCTGCTTGATCTGCAGGCTACCGTTCGCCTGCAGCCGGTCGCCCGTGACATCGACGTCGACCGACCAGGTCACGTTACGGGTGACGCCGCGCAAGGTCAGTTCCCCATCGACGAGAATGGTGCCCGAAGTGCCTGCGTTGCCGCGGCATACCGTAGACGTGAAGCGGATGTTCGGGTGTCCTGCTGCATCGAGCTGGTCTTTGGCGAGCATGTTCTCATTCACCTTGTCGCGGCCGCCGCCGAGGCTCCAGCCCCAATCCCCGGAGATGTCCGCGAGCCCGACGCGCTCGCGCATCTCATTCTCGTCGTTCAACAATGCCGCGACGGGCACTGTCACGTTCACCGAACAGTCAGCGATGGCGCCGACGCGGTAGGTCAAGTTCCCGGTGAAGTTCGGAGAGCGCACGACGTGGTCATGGCCGCCAGACCCGGCTTTCTTGTAGACGAGAACGTAGAGGCTGTTCTTTCCATTCAGCGACGACGAACCAGCAAAGTTGGCAGACAAGAGAGGTGCCTCGGCCACGTCGTCGCTCGGGGTGGTACCCGTGCCGTCAGCGACATCCACGGGGGAGTCCCCTGCCCCTGAACCCGTGTCGGCACTGCCGGGAGCCGGATCGTTCTCGGTAGCCCCC
>JBMTAX010000477.1:0-3333 GCA_049429145.1 Myxococcota bacterium | reverse complement strand
CCGAAGGACACCGCAGGTCCCCCGCCGACGCCGACGGCAGAGCCGCCGAGGCTCGTCGTGAGCGCCAAGGTGCCCGCGTTGCCGGTGCCGAAGAAAAGCGTACGAACCCCTATCTCCCCGAAGCCAACGCCCGGGAGGCCAAAGGACCCGGCGCCAAAGAGCGACAACGACCTCGACACCGGCAGATTCAGCTCACCGCGTCCGCTCCCGAGCCCAAAGCCCCCGCCTCGCAGGATGGGGTCATCTGCAAACGCCACGTAGACGGCAGATCGCCAGGCGAGGTGAAGCCCGTCGAGGCTGCCGAGGCGTAGGTGCTGCGTCAGCGCGCCCGTGAGGTAGGGCTCGCCGACGATACCGGTCGCCGCAGCGCCGACGCTGCCCGCGCCGATGCCAACCTCGAAGAAGTCGGTGGTGAAATGCGCGCTGACCGCGCCCCCTAGTACGGCGACACCGTCTCCGGCCGTCGCGTTGAAGGCCACAGGCTGCAGTTCTACGCCGAAGGTCAGGGGCAGGTCTTTCAGGGTGTAGTACGCGTAACCCTCTGCCAGCGCGCCGCCGCCGATGACGCCGACGTCGAGGAAGGGCCGCACCACAAAGCCCGCCCGGGTGCGGAAGTTCGCGCGCCGCGGCAGAAAGAGGCGCTCCGTGAGCGGCTCCGAGGTGACCTCCACGAGGTCGCCTTCCACGGCCACATCTCCCCGCCCCAGCACCGCCATGGCGCGGTGCTCGTCGGCCTCTTCCACTGTGACGACGGCGCTCACCTCACCGCTCGGGCGGAGAGAGTTGCCCTCGCCGATGAGGTCAGGCTTGCGAATGAGTCGCTGCGCCAGCACGCGAACGCGGCTTCCCGGGACGACCCCGTCGGCAGTGCCGAGCTCGAAGACGATGCGCCCACGGGTGACCTCGAGGACCTTGCCGCCTTTTCGCTGCGGCGACTCGGCGGCGGGTGTGACGCCGACTTCGACGCTGATGACCTTCTCTGTGGCAGGCACCGCTGTCGCGACAGCAGTGGTGTCCACTCGCTCGCCCGTCGCGAGAAGGGCAGCTGGAAGTCCACCCTCTTGCAACGCAAAGCTCTGCACCCCTTGCTCGAGGCGCACCACGAGCAGGGTGTCGTCGACGACAAACAGCTGACTCACCGCGACGCCGGGCAGGAGCGTGGCGACGACAACGGGCGCGGTTACGTCGCTGCGGTCGATCACGTCGACACCGCCCCCTCTGCGGGCGCGGTATTCGACGCTGCCCCATACTGCTCTTGCCCCGTGATGATCTCCTTCGACAGCCGTCGTCGTGCCCACACCTGCAGGCGTAGTGGCATCGGCCGGATCGAGCGGCGGAAGGCTACCCTCGTCGCTGCGCGCCGGCGCAGCCACCACGAGAGCAAGCAGCCAATAGGCCCACCCGAAATGTATGCAGCGGCTCACAGGCGCCACTCCATGCCGAAGCCGACGGCCGGACCCACCACCGTCTCCCGCTGATAGAAGATGTTTCCAAACCCGTCGTCGATGCGCTCGCCAGGGCCGTCGAACACCGCAGAGACGCCGAGGCTCGTCGTGAGCACCAGCGTCCCAGCGGCACCGGTGCCACCGAAGAGGGAGCGCACCCCGATCTCACCCTAGGCCCACCCCTTTTCTCCGCCACCGCCGCCGCCGAAGAGCCCGAGGCGTGAAGAGACGGGCACCGACAGCTCACCACGGCCGACGCCGAGGGTGAAGCCGTTGGGTCGTGCGAAGATCGATGACGCCCAGCTCAAGTGGAGGCCATCGAGGGCGCCGAGACGGAGACGCTGGTTGAAGGTGGCGCCGTTGTTCTCCTCGCAGACGGGGCCACCCACGGGGGTGGCCTCGAAGCGATCGGGGGAACCATCGCCGTCGTCATCAAACTCCTGCTGGTTTAGTGGCTGCTCGCAGGGCCCGAGGTTCCCGATGAGCGCGCCACCGCCGAGTCCGACCTCGAAGAAGTCGGTGACATACGCGGCACTCAAGACGAAGGTGCCAGGGTAGTGCGCGTCTTGGGCGAAGAGGGCAAAACCGAGGGGCGCTACCTCGGCCGACACCGTGACGGGCAGCGCGTCGAAGGTGTAGTGCACATAGGCGTCAGACAGCGCGCCCACGGGGTAGGAGCCGGTCACGCCAACCCCGAGGAAGGGCCGGGTGACAAAGCCTGCGCGCCAATGGAAGGGAGCGCGCCGCGGCAGAAAGAGCTTCTCCGAGAGGGGTTCGTCGGTGGCCTGCACGAGGTCACCGGTCTGGGCCTGGTCGCCGCGGCCGAGCAGCGCCATGGCCCGTTCGGGCTCGACCTCCTCGAGGGTGACCACCGCGGTGACTTCGCCGGAGGGAACCTCGACGACGCCACCCGATTTGAGGTCGGGCTTCTTCACGAGCCGCTGCGAGATGACCTTGACGCGCATGCCCGGGGCGAAGCCCTGGTCGCTGCCCGCGTCGAAGAGAACGCGCCCACTTCGTACTGAGAGCACCTTGGCCGTCGTCGATATGCTCGTTGCGCTTCCCGGGGTTGAGGTCGTGATCGTCTTCTCCGCGGGTGTCGTTGCCGCAGCCTTGGCGACCACCAGCGACGAGGTGGCCGCGGCGCCGCCGAGGGGCAGGGCGAGCACCGGCGCGAGGGGATCGCTCAGCGAGAACGACGTCGCACTCTCGCTGAGCACGATGACCCACAGGCGATCTCCCTCGAGGAGCAAGCGCGAGATCGCTTGGCCAGGCAAGAGCGTGCCGAGGAGCACCGGTGCCCCGGGCGAGGACTCGTCGACGACCGCGACGCCGCCGCGCGCGAGGGCGAGGTAGGCGGTGGTGCCCTTCTCGACCCGGGAGAGCACGGGCCCGAGACCGAGTGGGTCATCTGACGTCGAGCGTGCGCTCTGCTCGCCCGCAGCGAACGCTGACGAGGACGTGGCGCGGGATGAAGACGTGCCTTCCGTCGACAACCCAGGCGACGATGCAAGGAGCGAGACCGTGGCGAGGAGAAGAAGCGCGCGAGGCTGATGCATGAACACCTCCGCGGCGAGGTGTTCCGCAAAAGCGGCTGTCAGGCAAGGTCCTTACGAGGTCCGTGGGCGCCAAGGGCGTGAGGAGCCGCACAGGTTCGGCGCGCAACGGTCGACGCACGGGCAACCTGCGCACCCGTTGCGCACCTACGCGGCGACGAGCAACGCTGTGACGATGCGCGCGTGGCGCTTGTCACGGTACATGTCTCGGTCGGCCCGCTCGAGCAGAGACGCTTCATCGTCACCTGGGAGGTAGTGGGCGACTCCGACCGCGAAGGGGAAGGCAGAGAGCCCCGTGTGGCTCAGCAGGGGAATGCATGTGCGAAGGCGCT
>JBMTAX010000476.1:0-3337 GCA_049429145.1 Myxococcota bacterium | reverse complement strand
GTGCTTGGATGCGACGCCTGATGTCGCGGGTGATATCGGAAAATCCGACGCGCGCGTGTTAGTCCTTGATAGGGAGAGGTGGTGAACTTGGCCGGGGGAGGAGAAAATTTTCAATCAGCGAGAATCGGTCCCGTACACGCCCGGTGAAAATGTCAATATCGCCAGATAGGACGGGGGCACCATCGCGCTGGTAAAGACGAGCCTCGAAAGAGGCGTCGACTTGCTGTTGGGTATTCTGTAGCGGTATCGAATCGCCAGTCAGCCGCACGTCAAAGTCACCGAGGCTCCATGGACTACGGGTTGGAATAGGCGGCGAAATCTCCGGCCCTGCTGAGTGAACCATGTCGACCCGTCCATGGAGCCGGAAATTACCGCCCCTGAATCGCAGATCGACATTCTGTGCGATGAGCGACTGGCTTCGCAGAGTGGTGCTCGAGCGCGGTTCCCCTTCCAATTGCAGCGCCCCTGACTCCCAGACAATAGGCTCTCCCATTGCTCCAATCTCGAACGTTGCCGGGCCATTGGGCGCGAGCGATCCTGTGAGTACAGGTGCATCTATTGAACCCTCCAGCTGCAGATCGGTGGACAAGACTCCATTTCCTGCGGAGATGCCCGCAGTGAACACGTCAACTATGGCGAGCAGCACTTTTCCTTGCAGTCGAACGCGAAGGCGATCCTGGTCGATCTCTCCCTCTAAAGTTGCGCCCTCGTCACCGATACGAAATCGAGCTGGCTGGAGCAGCCTGAGCCCACCCTTGGCGAACTGCAATACCGCAGGCTCTTCCAAGTCCATGGAGGGGGTACCGGGAATACGCATTTCCATTCGCTGGAGACGCACCGTACCTTCCACCAGCGGCGCTTGGTCTTGCTCGTTTCGTTCGACGCGTAGCTCAGCGGTCGCCGAAGTCGCGACCTGAGCCTCGATTTGTCGAAGGGATGGGACCCATCGTTCCAGACGGCTTTCATGCAGATACGCGCGATTCGCCAGGGTAAACCGACCTGAACGCGCATCGACCCTGCCTTGCGTTCGTACCCACACCGACTCACCGCCTCCACACGGTCCCACGAGGTCTGACTCTGTGCCCGTGTAAATGCACAGCACACCTGCAATTTCTCCTCCTCTCAGCTGTGCACTCAGTCGGCCCACGGCACCCGCGGGTAAATCTCTGGCGGCCACATCTGACGTCTCCCTCCTGCTGACGGGAATGTCGCCTGCACCCTGTGCAATAGCGTCGAATGCAATGTCAGGGGCGATGAAGTTCAGGTCTCCATCGAGACGTTCGAGTGGGCCGTAAATGTGTGCGCGACCGGAGAGAAGACCGCTCACCGGGGGCGCATGCCCCTCATCGTCTATGAGCCACAAGCCGATGTCAGTCTCCTCTACATCGATGCGGGCATTTACCAGCTGGTGCGAAGCGTCATACGCCGCCCTGCCGAGAAATAGGCCGCGCGGACCGAGCAGCCTTGTCGAAAGGGTAACGCGCCAGGGCTGCTTGTCTGTGCTGGATTCGCGGGGCTGTGTACGCGTGCGAGGTGGGGGGGGAGCAGACCGGCTCTCCTGCACAACGTCGTCGGTAGCTGGACTATTCCCCGTGCTCTCGATTCTGACCTCCAGGGGTCCTCCGCCCAGAGGAACGGAACGCCACCGGAGATTGTCGCCATGCATCTGTAGCCGAATCGACGGGTTCGCCATCGTACCACCAAGCGAAGCCTCACCCTGGACCGCTCCACCAAGGTCCATAGATTGCAGTCCCGCGAGCTTACTTAGTTGCGGGATCTGGATATCGATGGTGGCCTCAATCGGAGCATCATTCCACGGGAGGTATCCCTCTCCCACAAGTTGGCCCTCCGCAACTTCACTGGAGAAGGACGCACTTTGCAGTTGCAGGGATTTGCGCGTGAGGGTGCCTTTGCCGTCGACTTTTCCGAGGAGTTGTTGCTCAATCGTGATGTTGTCCCCAGTGAGCTGAAAATCGACAAGGGGGGAGCGAAGTGTCCCACGTGTGATTAGGTCGAGATTGACCTCGCCATGTGCGTTCTGACCTTGAGAGGATGAGAGGGCCAGTGAGGAGAGCAGCCCGTCTGTGAGCTGAAGGTGACCGGCGAGCGCGAAATCTCCGTCTGGAGCCGGGAGCGAGTGAGCGGTAAAATGCCCCTTCAGGGGACCATCCATGGCAAAGCCGGAGAGGTTTTCCAGTGAAATCCGCGCCTCATTCATTTCGAGGTCTGCGGAGATATCCCTGAGGGGAGCCCCAGCGGCGCTACATTTTTCCAGGGAGGTTTGGCCCACCAGCGTCCATCTGCCGTCTGTACTGGCAAATGCCCCCTGAAACTGAAGTCCATGGGGGACGATATTGTCGGGGAGCGAGGTCAGCCACTGCGCCGGTTGATTGTGGCTGAGCTTTATGTCGAGGTGGACTGCTCGCCGCGGGAGCTCTACCTCACCGCTGACCTGAAGCGAGGATGCGTCGGCGGTCACTGTCGCAGTGTGCAGACGCACCGTTGTGGGCAAAATGTCGAGGTTTGTCTCGAAGCGCAGGGGGCCGGGCGCTTTCACGCCGGGGAGTCCGAATGAGGTGGCGGTCAGTTTTGCGCTCAGGGAGAGAGGAGCCGGACTTCGTCGTGCGGAGCCCTGCAGGGCAAACGTACCGGACACTCCACCTTCCATGGAGACTTTGCCTCGCGATTCCCCAAGCAGTACTTCGAGGGGGACCTCTTGTGCCGTTCCCTCGAGCTGAAGCCATAGGTCTTCCCACGTCAGCGCTCCTGCGACTTTGAACGACCCCTCGGGCAGGGCCAGCTTTCCCTCCACGATGACCAAAGACTCGCGTGTGATGCGCAGTTCCGCGTGGCTGTCGGTGATGTCATAGCCGTAGGCGTGGAAGGAAGATGAATCTGCAGTCAGGGAAACGAGGGGCTGCTGCAAAGGTCCGGAGAGGGCGACCTCGGCGTCAATGGAGGGCATTGGGAAGGGGGGGGCGGTCGTTTTCAAAGGCCAAATCCACTTCAACGCACGGAGTTGCCCACGTAGCTCATATTGGCCGGCTCCTTCCCAGTTCATGGAGCCAGAGACCGACATCATCCCGTCAGAAACGCGACCATCTATATTCTCAAGGTCAAGTTGTCGGTTCATTATTCGCCAGCGCTTGGCCTTCCATCGCTCGATTGGAATCGCAACATCGGGCCATTCCAGAAGGCCGGCTTGCACGCGCGTGTCTCGCGCATCCACCTCCAAGACTCCTGATTCGAAACGAACTTTGGCAGCACCCGCGATGTCGTTCGCAGCCAGGTGAAAACCATTGTCTTGGCGGTATTGGAGTGCACCCCGTTCCAAAAG
>JBMTAX010000475.1:0-3343 GCA_049429145.1 Myxococcota bacterium | reverse complement strand
TTCTTCTACGCCTACGGTTTCGGTAAACTCTGCAATGGATTCTTGGCCGATCACGCGAGCGCGCGTCGCTTCATCCCTCTCGGGTTGCTGCTCAGCGCCGTGGTGAACCTCCTCTTCGGCCTGCAGAGCGTAGCCCTCGTCTCGATGGTGCTGTGGGGCCTTAACGGATGGTTTCAAGGCTTCCTCGCCCCCTCCTGCATCGTGAGCCTCACCCAGTGGTTCTCTAGCCGCGAGCGAGGCACGTGCTACGGCATATGGAATGCTTCCCATTCCATCGGAGAGGGCATCACCTTCGCGTTCACCTCGTCACTGGTGGCCTGGACGATGTGGCGCAGCGCATTCCTCGCCCCGGCGGCGCTCTGCGCGGGCGCCGCGGCGGTGCTTCTCTCGACGTTGCGCGACAGGCCTGAGTCGGAAGGGCTGCCGTCGGTGGAGAAGTGGCGCGACACACGGTCTTCCCCACAGCGCGCAGCGGCGCCGGAAGACGTACCACTCCAAGAGAGGCTGCGCTTCCAGACGAGGCTCCTGCTGATGCCAGCGGTCTGGATTTGCGGGCTGGCATCAGCTTGCATGTACGTGACGCGCTATGCGGTGAACTCGTGGGGCATGCTTTACCTGCAAGAGGAACATGGGTTTGCCCTCGAGACCGCCGGCCTGCTTATCGCGATCAACACGGGCTTCGGCCTCTTTGGATCTTTCTGTTACGGATATCTGTCTGATCGCTTCTTCGCCTCTCGACGACCACCTGTGACACTGCTGTTCGGGATCCTCGAGTGCGCATCGCTCGGGCTTATCTTCTTCAGCCCACAGGGGAGCGTGCTCCTGCTGGGCGTGGGCTATGCGCTCTATGGGTTCACCCTGTCTGGTCTGCTTGCGGTGCTCGGCGGTCTCTTCGCGGTGGATATGGAGCCTCGGGCCGCGGGTGCGGCCATGGGAGTGGTCGGGGTGTTCAGCTACCTGGGTGCAGCCGCCCAAGAGCTCCTCAGCGGCGTTCTGGTGGAGCGAGGCACCACCATGGTCGATGGCGTGAGGCACTATGACTTCAGCGCGCCTGTCGCCCTGTGGGTGGGTGCCTCGGTGGCCTCTCTCGTCCTAGCGGCCACCCTGTGGCGGGTAAAAACGTCGGCCTGAGCTCCGCCGACGTTCGACGGCCTAGCGGGCATGGGGGGCCCTCCCGAGGCCGGATACGGGGCTTGAGCGGTTGACACACCGCTGCACGGCCCCTAGGGAATCCTTACTTTGACGTAAAGGTTAAGGTTCTCCCACCTCTACCTCCATACCTGTGGCCCCATGATGTCCTCGCTTCCCACCGTCCGCTCCGACCCCCAGCGCACCGAAGTGCTGCAGTGCGGGCTGCGCATTGGTGACATCGCCAAGGCGACGGGAAAGACGGCGCGAGCGCTGCGGCTGTACGAGGAGATGGGACTGCTCACCCCTGGCCAGCGCAGCGCGGGCGGGTTTCGCCTGTATGGGACAGAGGCCATCGAGCGGGTGCGATGGATCTCTCAGCTACAGGATCTTGGGCTGTCCCTCCATGACATCCAAGACGCCGTCTCTGAAACGGCAGCCGAAGGGGTCCCGCGTCATGCCATGGCGCGCGTCCGGCACCTCTTCGAAGCGCGGCTCGAGGACCTGACAGCGCAGATCGAGCGACTGTCTACCTTACAGCGGGAGGTGAGCGCGGCCCTGCAGTATCTCGACGGCTGCACACCTTGCCGCGTCGCCGCGAAGGGCCCGAGCGCCTGTGCGTCCTGTTCCGAACACGGCGGTGCCGTTGCCCCGGCCCTGGTGCGAGGGGTCGCAGGTGCCGCGGCACAAACCCACGAGGGCGGCATCCAAGCGGAGAAAGAACGGTCACGGGTCCGCCCCCGCCCTGCCGAGGACAACGAATGACCAGCACCGACGCCAGAGATCTCGTCCCGCAGGAGTACCGCTACGGCTTCGTGACCGACATCGAGTCCGACAGCGCGCCCCCGGGTCTTTCGGAAGACACCATCCGATTCATTTCGGCGAAGAAAGAAGAGCCGAGCTGGCTCCTCGAGTGGCGTCTGAAGGCCTTTCGGCTGTGGCAGTCGATGGAAGAGCCGACGTGGCAAAATGTGCATTACCCGCGCATCGACTACCAGGACATCGTGTACTACTCGGCGCCGAAGTCGCAGGCCGATGGTCCTAAGTCTCTCGACGAGGTCGACCCCGAGCTTCTCGCTACCTACGAGAAGCTCGGTATCCCGCTGCACGAGCGGGCAGCGCTTGCCGGGGTAGCGGTCGACGCTGTGTTCGATAGTGTGTCGGTGGCGACGACGTTCAAAGACACCCTCAAGGCCGCCGGTGTCATCTTCTGCTCCATGAGCGAAGCGGTGCGCGAGCACCCTGAGCTCGTGCAGCGCTATCTCGGCAGCGTTGTCCCCGCTGCTGACAACTTCTACGCGGCGCTCAACTCGGCTGTCTTCACCGACGGCAGCTTCTGCTTCATTCCGAAGGGCGTTCGCTGCCCGATGGAGCTCTCCACGTATTTTCGCATCAACGCAGCCAAGACGGGGCAGTTCGAGCGCACACTGATTGTCGCGGAAGACGGTGCATACGTCAGCTATCTCGAGGGCTGCACGGCGCCGATGCGTGACGAGAACCAGCTGCATGCTGCGGTGGTCGAGCTCGTCTGCCTCGACGACGCCGAGATCAAGTACTCGACGGTGCAGAACTGGTACCCGGGCGACAAAGAGGGCAAGGGCGGCATTTACAACTTCGTCACGAAGCGTGGTGCGTGTCGTGGCAAACGATCGAAGATCTCGTGGACTCAGGTGGAGACCGGGTCGGCAATCACCTGGAAATATCCGAGCTGCATCTTGCAAGGCGACGACAGCGTCGGTGAGTTCTATTCGGTGGCGGTGACCAACAACCGGCAACAAGCCGACACCGGCACCAAGATGATTCACCTCGGGCGCAATACGAGAAGTGTGATCGTGTCGAAAGGCATCAGCGCGGGGCACGCCCAGCAGAGCTACCGCGGTCTGGTGAAGGTTGCGAAGAAGGCGGCTGGCGCGCGCAATTTCACCCAGTGTGATTCGCTGCTGCTCGGCGATCGCTGCGGTGCCCACACCTTCCCCTACGTCGAGGTCAAAAATCCGACGGCGCGGGTGGAGCATGAAGCATCGACCTCGAAGGTGAGTGAAGACCAAATCTTCTATTGCCGCCAACGCGGGCTCTCCGAGGAAGACGCGGTCAACTTGATCGTCAATGGGTTCTGCAAAGAGGTCTTCCGGCAACTGCCGATGGAATTCGCCGTCGAAGCGCAGAACCTCCTGGCTGTTTCCCTCGAAGGGGCCGTGGGCTGAGCCCTGTGGTC
>JBMTAX010000474.1:0-3351 GCA_049429145.1 Myxococcota bacterium | reverse complement strand
TGAATCGGTGGCAGCGCGACGTCATGGATATGCTTCGGGAGGAAGCTTATTATTTTGCGCCCCAGGGCATGACAAAGATCATGAACGAGGGCTGGGCTTCTTATTGGCACGCGAAGCTGATGACGGAGAGAGTGATGAACTCCTCAGAGGTCATCGATTTCGCCGACAAACATTCTGGGGTCATGCAGACAAGCCCCACGCGACTTAATCCCTACAAACTGGGTTTGGAGCTGTTCCGAGACATCGAAGACCGCTGGAACAAGGGTCGTTTTGGGAAAGAGTGGAATGATTGTGATGACATGGCCGAGCGTCGGCGCTGGGACAAAGAGCTAGGCCTTGGCCGCGAGAAGATTTTCCAGGTGCGGCAGATTTACACTGACGTCACCTTTGTCGACGAATTCTTCACCATCGACTTCTGCCGTGAGCACGGCTTCTTCAGTTATGAATACGACAAGAAGAAGAAGCAGTTTCTGATCGACTCCCGAGCCTTCGAGCAGGTGAAGAAAAAGATGCTCTTCCAGCTGACAAACTTCGGGCAGCCGGTGATTCGGGTCACCGACGGAAACTTTGAGAACCGCGGGGAACTCCTCATGGCGCACAGCCACGAGGGCGTTGACCTCGATCCAGACTATTCGCAAGCGACGCTGCGAAATATCCATGCGATTTGGTCACGTCCGGTACAACTGTTGACCCAACACGAGAATCGCAAGCTCATGCTGACCTTCAACGGGAAAGATTTCTCCGAAAAGGTCCTCTGAGGAACGGGTGCACCTGGGGCTCCACGCGGTGGTCAGCCCCTCGGCTCGCGAATCAGTGGGTTATTTCCGCCGCCGGGAACAAGTGGAGATCGCAGGCGTAGTACGCACAGCGTCAGCGCACTCCGGAGAGCTGTACGACGTCGGCGAGACCGGTGTGGTACTTCCCCTCTATCACCTCGCGAGTGAGTTCGCGGGCAACGTCGAAATGGAGCCCGCTGAGCTCGGACTTCAAGCCTTGTAGGGTCATGGTGAGTTCGGGCGAACGTGGTCCCCCAGTGGAGCGCGCGACCTGGCCCGGCGTGTAGGCCTCCAGAATGAATCGCCCACCGGCTCGTAATCCGCGCACCACTTGCCCGTGCGCATGAGCACGCACGGGTGGAGGCACGTGGGCAAAAATAGAGACGATGAGGTCCCACGACGCCGCGTCCAGGTGAAGTTGTGCCAAATCCAACACCTCGGTGGTGATAGAGACCCCCCGGGCGGCGGCAAGCTCTCGAGCCCGGTGGAGGCCAACGGGGGAGAGGTCGACTGCTGTCACGTCGAATCCCAATGATGCGAGAAAGACAGCGTTGCGCCCCTGTCCCTCGGCGAGGCAAAGTGCCCGGCCGGGAACGACGCGCGTCACCTGCTCCTTCAAAAAGTCATTGGGCTCGGTGCCGTAGGCATATTCCGACTCGGCATAGCGCTCTTCCCACATCGGGTTCTCCTTGGCGATGAAGTGTACTGGTTCATCCAGTGACGGGTCGGTCACGGCCCCAGGAACGGCAAACGCCCCGACGGGCGGGGCGTTCACACCAACAACAAACGAAACCGTACCTCAGGCGCTCTCAAGGAGCTCGAGGGGCAGGTCTTCCATGATGCCGGCGTCCTCGTAGGCACCCGAGTCCTCCACCTGCACGTTGAGGTACGTGTAGTTGGGCAGACCGGTACCGGCGGGAACGAGCCGACCCATAATGACGTTCTCCTTCAGGCCGCGCAGGTAATCGATCTTCGAACTGACCGCGGCCTCCGTGAGAACCTTGGTGGTCTCTTGGAAGCTCGCACCCGAGATAAAGCTTTCCGTCGAGAGCGACGCCTTGGTGATACCGAGCAACAGCGGCTCGGCCACGGCCGTCTCCCCACCCTGCTCGAGCACGCGCTCGTTCTCGGTCTCGAAGAGGTGCTTCTCCACCTGCTCGTCGACGAGGAAGCTCGTGTCGCCCGAATCCTTGATGCGGACGCGCCGCAGCATCTGTCGAACGATGACCTCGATGTGCTTGTCGTTAATCTTCACACCCTGCAGCCGATAGACCTCTTGGATCTCGTCGACGAGGTACTTGGCCAACGCCTTCTCGCCGAGCACGCGCAAGATGTCATGCGGATTGGCGGAACCATCCATCAGGGGGTCACCGGCACGCACGAAGTCGCCCTCGTGCACGCTGATGTGCTTGCCCTTCGGGATGAGGTATTCGCGGGCATCGCCAAGTTCTGGCGTCACGAGCACCTTCCGCTTGCCCTTCGTGTCTTTGCCGAAAGATACGGTCCCGTCGATCTCCGAGATGACCGCGAAGTCCTTCGGCTTGCGGGCCTCGAACAGTTCGGCAACACGGGGGAGACCACCGGTGATGTCCTTGGTTCGGGCGGCCTCGCGAGAGACCTTGGCCAACACATCGCCGGGGAAGACCTCGTCGCCGTCTTGCACCGCGATCACCGCCCCACGGGGGAGGAGGTAGCGAGCCACGCCACGCCCGCCGGGAAGCGCGATGGTCGTGCCATCGGCGTCCTTGATGGAGATACGGGGCCGAGCGGTGGCGTCCTTCGAGTCAGTCACCTGCTTGTGGAACAAGCCGGTAGCTTCGTCGACGGTCTCTGAGATCGTCACACCCTCCACCAAGTCCCCATACTTCACATGGCCGGAGACCTCGGTAAGGATGGGTTGGCTGTGAGGATCCCACTCCACCAGCGTGGTGCCAGGCTTGACGGTGTCGCCTTCCTTGACCTTGATGATGGAACCGTAGACGACGGGATAGGTCTCACGCTCGCGGCCTGCCGCGTCGACGATCTTGATCTCGCCCTGGCGGTTCATCGCCACCAGCTGACCGTCACGACGGGTCACCGTAGAGACGTTCTCAAAGCGAACGACGCCTTCGCCCTTGTTCTCGTGGCTTGACTGTTGCGCCGAGCCCGATGCGATACCACCGATGTGGAAGGTACGCATCGTCAGCTGGGTGCCCGGCTCACCGATGGACTGCGCCGCGATCACGCCGACAGCCTCACCGATGTTGACCACTTGACCGCGAGAAAGGGCACGTCCGTAGCACTGCACGCAGATGCCACGGCGGGTCTGGCAGGTGAGCACCGACCGGATCTTCACCCGGGTGATGCCAGCCTCTTCCACCGCCTGAACGCGCTCTTCGTCGATCTCGGTACCAGCGGGGACGAGTACTTCACCGCTCACCATGTCGTGTACATCCTCGAGCGCCGTACGACCGAGGATCCGGTCGCCGATGCCCTCGATGATGTCGTTGCCCTCCACGAGAGGCGTGATTTCGATACCATCGAGCGTACCGCAGTCGTACTCGGTGACGATGGAGTCCTGGGCGACGTCGACGAG
>JBMTAX010000473.1:0-3352 GCA_049429145.1 Myxococcota bacterium | reverse complement strand
CGCTCGCCAAGCCTTTTTTGCTCGGGGCTCTCCTCCTCGTCGTGCACGTGTCGCTCAGAGCTTCACGTACTCGAAATCGGCGGCCATGTTGTTGATGCCACGACGAGGTGGCGCGATCCAGCCGGCCATCTTGCCGGGTTCGATGACCTGTTTCATGAGGGACTTCACGTAGGACTTCTCCTCGTGGGTGGGCAACCATTGGGCTTGCTGCCGGTCCCATTCGGCTTGAGATACAAGCCGCCCCTCCGGATCAAAGCGTGCCTCGCTCCACATGCCAACCGTGCGGTGGAAACGTCGAGAGGGTAGCTTGACCTCGAAGTCGATACCCATCTCACGGATGGTCTTGTTCCACTTCTCGACTTGCTTTTGGTTGTCTTCGACGTAGCCGTCTCGCAGCACCTCGTTCATGGCAACGCGGAGCGGAACCTCTTCGCTTGACACCCGGTCGCCAGCGAGGACATCCATTTGGTAGATACCATCCCTGCAGACGTGCTCCTCGAAGCGGCTGCTCTCGTACGCCCGCCCCTTGAGACCCGTGGCGAAGTAGGTCGCGGCGTTGGTGCTCTTCTCCGAGCCGAACAGGTCGAGCGAGCACGAGTACCAGAAGTTCACGTATTTCTGGAGAAGCTTCAGCGAAACGCCACCGTGCGCCCGCAGGTCATCGGTATTGTGCTCCTTCATGAGTTCGCAAGCGCGGCGGATGACACGCTCGACGCCCGTCTGCCCAACGAACATGTGGTGCGCTTCCTCGGTCAACATGAAGCGGCAGGTTCTCGCCAGCGGGTCAAAGCCAGACTCCGCGAGGGAGAGCAGCTGGTACTTGCCGTCGCGGTCGGTGAACATGGTGAACATGAAGAAGCTGAGCCAGTCTTCAATGGGCTCATTGAATGTGGTCAAAATGCGAGGACGATCTGCGTCGCCAGAGCGGCGCTCGAGGAGTTCCTCAGCCTCTTCCCGGCCGTCTTTGCCGAAGTAAGAGTGGAGCAAATACACCATCGCCCAAAGATGACGGCCCTCCTCGACGTTGACCTGGAACAGGTTCCGCATGTCATAAAGAGACGGAGCGGTGAGGGCGAGAAGACGCTGCTGCTCGACGGAGGCGGGCTCGGTGTCACCCTGGGTCACAATCAGACGACGAAGTGAGTTGCGGAACTCCCCCGGCACTTCCTGCCACACGGGTTGGTCGGCGAAATCACCGAAGCCGATCTTGCGGTTCTCCTCGGGGGGAGCCAAGAAAATGCCCCAGCGATAGTCGGGCATCTTGACATAATCGAAATGTGCCCAGCCGTCAGCGCCCACGTCGACGGCAGTGCGCAAATAGACGTTCTTCGTCTGGAAGCCTTCAGGACCCATGTCTTCCCACCAACGCAAGAACTCGGGCTGCCAGTGTTCGAGCGCGCGCTGCAAACGCTTGTCTTCCGATAGGCTGACGTTGTTCGGAATCTTCTCGTTCAACTCGACCTTGGACATCGTGGACACCATCTCAGGCTCCCTTCCGGAGAATCCCCTCCGGCATGTGGGACGACGAGAAACCTGGTCGTCGTCGTCGCGGTCACAGGCACTGACTCACCGTACTCAACAACGCCGCATGTCGAACTCTGGTCGCACCGGCGATCCATAGTTCGTCAGCGCCCCCTTTTCCCCGGTCGCGTTCGGGCGGGTGAAAATCCAGTTCTGCCACGCCGACAGACGACCAAAGATGCGCGTCTCCATGGTCTCTGGCCCGGGCCAGCGGAGGTTCGCCTCCATACCGACGAGCGCATCGGGGGAGAGCGAGGTGCGCTCCTCGACGAAGAGCCGAATCTCATCGGGGTAGTCGATATCGTCGCGCACGAAGGTGACGAGCCCGAGCTCCTCGGCGTTGTCGGTGGTGATGGGTGTGCACTCCGGTACGTGGGTCAACACTCGTTTGAGCGTAGCCTCATCGCCATAAAAGCGCGTCGCCAGCCGAGTCATGCCGTTGGCAGTGGGCAACGCACCAGCGTTCATTTCGTCGAGGATGATCTCACACGGTGCACCAGCGTCGGGGTCGTCGAGCATGTAGCTACGGTCGGTAAGGAAAAGGAGTTCAGCGAGGCACCCGACGAAACAAGAGCCGGGCTCGACGAGGCCGAGGAAGGTGCGGCTCGTCATGTCGAGACGCTTCAGGACCCGTTTCATGTGATGGAGCACCTCGCGCGCGAACCAGTCGGTCTTCGCCGCCTCGAGGAGAGCACGATCTGTCTCGAGGACCCGCTCCTTGTCCCCCACGGTCTTGATGGAGACGAGCCCCACCTCGAGTTCATTGAGGCGCAAGCGGAGAATGGCGTCGTCGAGCTCGCGGAAGGCCTTCAGTGCCCACAGCTCAGCCCCACGCTTACGGATCTTCTCTGCGCTCTCAGGTTGCTTCTCGACCGGGGCCTTGACGATGAGCTCGGCGGTACGGGCGACTTTGTCGAAGCGGAGGGTGACATGCTCGTAGGAGATGGTGTCTCCCTCGACCCGAACCTCCAGCGACGGCAGCTTGACGCCCTCACCGCCTTGGCGATCGCTACTCGCTGCGAGGGCTTGGGCCCGTGCTTGCACCTCTTCATTCCACTTCGACTTAGGTACGGTGGCGTCGACGAGCTTCCACTCGACGGCGCGCTTGCCCTTGACCCCTTCTGCGATGGTGCAGAAGAAATCAGCGTGGTCACGACGGACTTTGCGCTTGTCGGTGACCCGCGTCAGGCCACCGGTGCCAGGCAGCACCCCGAGATAAGGTACCTCAGGCAACGAGACGGCGCTGTTGCGGTCGTCGATGAGCAAGATCTCGTCGCATGCAAGAGCGAGCTCATAGCCACCACCGGAGGCGGTTCCGTTGAGAGCGCAGAGGAACTTGATGCCTGAGTTCTCGCTCGCATCTTCGAGATAAAGGCGCGTCTCGTTGGTGTACTTGCAAAAGTTCACTTTGAAGGGATGCGAACTCTGGCCAAGCATGAAGATGTTCGCGCCCGCACAGAAGATCTTCTCCTTGAGCCCCGTGAGCACGCAGACTTTGACCTCCGGGTGCTCGAAGCGGAGGCGTTGCACCGCATCGGCCAGCTCGATGTCGACGCTGAGGTCATAGGAGTTCATCTTCAGCGTGTAGTCGCCGAGGCCCTTCTCCTCCTGCACGTTCATGGCGAGCGTGGCGACCTCGCCGTCGAAGCTTAGCTTCCAGTGCACATAGTGGTCGGGGCTCGTCTCGAAGGGCAGCGCGCGCATGATCTCTCTCCAGGGCCAAGGTCAGTAAGGAAGTATACTGCAGCCGCCAAGGCCTACAACAGCACTATAGTGCACACGCAAGAACAAAGGAGAGGGTGGTTCGGTCATTGCTCTGCAGGGCCAAGGC
>JBMTAX010000472.1:0-3355 GCA_049429145.1 Myxococcota bacterium | reverse complement strand
AGGGGGAGGTACGCTACACCCCGAGCGACGCCACCTCTGACGAGGGCGAGCTCTGGCTCGACTGGTACGACGGCGCGATCGAGCCCGAGGACGCTGCGGAGGAGCGGGTGACGCTGCCCATCAGCACGCGGGTCTTGGGTTCTGCGGTTGCCTCGCTCATCACTCCGGAGCTGAACTTCGGGCTCGCGACGCCGGGCGAAACGGTGACGCTGCCCATTCGGGTCAAGAACGCGACGACGGGCGATGGCATCTTGGCGATCGAGCCGCCGACCTTCGACCCGACGTCGTCACCCGCTTTCGATGCGGCAGAGGGCAGCGGCGACACCGTCTACGTAAACCCAGGTCAAACGGCCGAGATCGACATCACCTTCGCCCCTGACGAGGTCGACTGGTACGCGGGGGTCGTCTACCTGCCCACCAGCGACGGCGCGAACCCTCAGCTCGTGGTGAGCCTCCTCGGCACCGCCATCGGCGAGCCCCGCCTCGTGGTCGTCGAGCCCGCTGACGACGAGCCCCTCGACTTTGGGCAAGTGCGCGTCGGGGAGAGCGCTGAGCGAGTGGTCGAGCTGCGCAACACGGGCGGACTCCCCCTCGAAGTGACCCCGGCCCTCGTCGGGGGAGACAGCTTAGGTATCACCGCCGACGTCGAGCTCGGTGAGCCCCTCGACCCTCTTGGCCCGCTCGCGTCCCACCGCATCAGGCTCACGGCCACCCCTACGGAGGGCGGCGAGCTCACAGGCACCCTGCGTCTACTGAGCGATGGTCCAACAATGGCGCAAGGCGAGATTGCGCTTGAGCTCTACGGACTCGCGCCAGAGGGTGTCGTCGCGCCCGCGGCCGTGTCGTTTGGCGAGGTGGTGCAAGGCTGGACCGCCGAGGCGCAAACGATCCTGATCACCAACGGGGGCACCGGCGACCTCACGGTGACGGGGGTGGACTTCGAGCTGGGCTCGTCGTCGCAGATTCAACTCGCTGACACCCCCGACTTGCCTCGCAAGTTGCGGGCAGGGGATGAACCCCTGGCCATCACCGTCATGCTTCGTGCCGACACCCTGGGCTCCGCCAACGCGGTGCTGCTCGTCGAGACGGATGGTGTCGAAGCGCCCATCTTGCAGGCAAACATCAGCGGCCGCGTCGTCAGCTGCGCGGAAGGGTGCCCGGTCGCAAATGGCACACCATCGTGCAGCGCAGGACGCTGCGAGCTCGGCAGCTGCAACCCGCGCTTCCACGACGCCGATGAAAAGCTCGACAACGGCTGCGAGTGCCGCGAAGACGGCGACAGCTTCGTCGACGTCGGTGGTACCTGTTCGGCAGGAGTGAACGTCGGCCCGCTCGGCGACGGATGTTCTGACCACAACGACGGCTGGGTCGAGCGCAAGGGCACCATTCACAGCGAAAGCGACGTCGATCTCTACTACTTCTACGCAGAAGACGCCGGTGGGGTGTTCTGCGATACCTTTGGGGACTCGTTCAAAGCGCAGGTACAACTGCAGAATGCAGGCCCAGGCGTGGAGCTGTGCGTACGACGGGTCGGCGGAAGCGGTTCGTGTGGTGGCGAGAACCAGTGGACCTGCGGGCTCACGTCGTGGAGTCACAGCGGCAGTTATGCCAGCGACGACAACTCATGGGTCACCGTATGGGTGCGCCGCGCTCCCGGGGCTGCACCTACGTGCGGTACCTACACCGTTCGATTCCGGGGACGGGAGTAGCTCACTCCTCGAACGCGCCCATGGCGGGCGTCTGTAGTCGCGCGGGCCTCGGCTCATCGAGAGCGATATCTTGCAACAGCTCGTCGAGACACGCGAAGGTCATGCCGTTGTCTCGCTGGCGTGGGAACCGCGAAAGGTTGTGAGCGAGCTCGTCCTGCTGCGCGAGGAATGCTGCGAGCCGGTCCGCTTCGAGCTCTTCGGCGTAATGTCCATAGCCTAGGCGGTCGAGGTAGCGGGCGTTCAAGGTCTGCTCGAATTGTCCGCGGATCGGTACGCTGAGCATGGGCACACCAAGGTGGACGGCCTCGCCCATGAGCGAATAGCCACCGCCGGCGATGACCGCGCGGGCCGTGGCGAGGTCTTCGATGAAGGTGGTTTCCGAGAAGGGACACAAGGTGACATTGCCCTCGTGCCCCTCGCGACCCATGCCATAGACACGAAAGCGGTGGTCGCTCATGCGCTGCAGCATGGGCACGAGACCCGTGTTCGTCGACGCTGTCTGGTACACCAGCACGTGCGCGCCAGGTCGGCGTGTGGCCTTGAGAATCTCAGGACGCAGAATCGGGGGCACCAAGGTGGTGCGTGGCTTGCGCACTTTCGGGAAGAAGAAGCTCGTGACGAGGTAATGGTACGCACCGGGCAGCTTCGCCTTCACGGCGAGCTTAGAGAGCCGGAAGGGTAGTTTGAGTCCATCGTCGACGAGCAGGTCGGGTTCGTGCGCGCATCGGTTGATGACCTGCATGTTGTCGATGCTGACCACCGGAAGGTCGTGCAGCCGACCGAACACATACGCCCATGACTCAAAGTCGCTGACCACTGCGTCGGGGGTTTGCTCACCGACGACCTTGCGAAAGACCTCGACGTTCTTGGCGAGCCCTTGCGGCACCTCCTCGAGGTTCGACCACAGGGAGGCCGACTTATCGAGTTCATTGTCAGAGATGGTGAGGTGTAGGCCGTGGATCTCCTCGAAGGAGATGCCTGCGCGCCCGGCGAAACGCTGGGTCAAAAAGCCGTGTGCGCGCCCCGACACCACCACACGCACCTCGTGACCCGAAGCCAGCAGATGCTCCAAGATCACCCGGCTGCGCGTGGCGTGCCCCATGCCCTCACCGACGACACCGTACAAAAGCCGCATCACTCACTCCCTCGGATGGCCGCTGCTCTGACCGCAGGCCTTTACGAGCCCAGGTCTCGTCAGGGAGCATAGAAGGAGAGCGGGCGACCGCCCACAACATGCCCTCTTGAGGTCCGAATGAACCCCCCACGACCGCAGCGTTTGCCGGCTCTCTCCCTGCGGCACGGTCTTAGCCCTGCCATTCTCGAAGATCGGGTGTGCGCAGAGACCCTCGATGCCGCCCTCGCCGTCCACGAGGCCCTCGGCGTCGCTCACACGGCCGCGACCTACCGGAACGCTCTTGCAATAGAGCTCGTTGCCCGCGGGCTCGCGGCGCACAGACGAGCATCGTTCTCGGTATTGTACCGTGGCCAAGTGGTGGGCAGTTTCGACGCCGATCTGCTCGTCGAGGAGCGCCTATTGGTGCAGGTGGTCGCAGGCGGCGCGCTCTCTGACGACGTGAAGAGCGATACAGTGCGCGGTCTCGTGACGGGGGGCGTGAAGCTCGTGCTGCTCTTTCGTTTTGGCGCCC
>JBMTAX010000471.1:0-3359 GCA_049429145.1 Myxococcota bacterium | reverse complement strand
ATCGTCTGTACTCTCGGTCCGAACAGTGAGGCCCCCGAACAGATAGAGTCGCTCATCTCTGCTGGCCTCGACGTCGTGCGGCAGAACTTCAGCCACGGTGACTACGACTTTCACCGAACCATCCTGAACCGGGTGCGGGCGGCGGCCGGGAAGCTTGGCAAGCCCATCGCCGTGATGCAGGACCTGCAGGGTCCGAAGATTCGTTGCGGCAAGATGGAGGGAGGGCTCGTGATGCTCGAGCCGGGCCAGAAGACCATCATCACGACCGACGAGATCCTAGGCACCGCAGCGCGCTTCCCCACCAGCTACAAACTGCTGCCTCGCGACGTACAGAAAGGGGATCCCATTCTCCTCGACGACGGCAACCTCACTCTGCAGGTCCTGAGCGTGCAGGACACCGAGGTGCACTGTGAGGTCATCGATGGGGGCCCGCTGAAAGACAAGAAGGGCATCAACCTTCCGCGTAGCAAAGTGTCGGCGCCATCGATGACGCCTAAAGACATTCGCGATGCCCACTTTGGTGCCGAGGCGGGCTTCGACGCTGTGGCGCTCTCCTTCGTCCGTAGCCGTCACGACGTTCGGATGCTGCGCCGCGAACTTGCCCAGGCCAAGAGCAGGCCACTCATCATCGCGAAGCTCGAGAAGCCACAAGCCATCGAGCAGCTCGAGGGCATCCTCGATGAGGCGGACGGGGTGATGGTCGCCCGCGGTGACCGCGGTGTGGAGATGCCCCCCGAGCAGGTCCCGATGATCCAGAAGACGATCGTCGAGGAGGCGAACCGGCGCGGCAAGATCGTCATCGTCGCGACGCAGATGCTCGAGTCGATGATCACGAACCCGCGCCCCACTCGTGCTGAGGCGAGCGACGTCGCCAACGCCGTACTCGACGGCGCTGACGCCGTGATGCTCTCCGGGGAGACCGCCGTGGGCCGCAACCCCGCTGGTGTGGTGCAAATGATGGAGCGCATCGTCGTCTCGGCGGAGCAGAGCCACCGGGCGAAATACGCACGTACCACCGACTTCTTGGCGACGCACGGCGCCCAAGACTTTCAGAACGCGGTCTCGCTGGCGGCGGTGCGGGCCACGAAGGAGCTCGGTGCGCAGGCTATCGTCGTCTATTACACCAGCGGCAGCACCGCTCGGCTGGTCAGCGACTATCGTCCACAGGTGCCGATCCTTGCCCTGGTGCCCGACGCCGAGCATCAGCGTCGCCTCGCCTTCGCTTGGGGTGTGCAGACCGCGACGCTGCCGCCCCCGAGAAGCCCAGAGGAACTCTTCGCCGCCATCGACGCCAAGGTGGAGGAGTGCCGCATCGCTCGCCCTGGCGACACCGTCGTCGTGGTGTCGAAGGTGCCGCTCACTTCGAACCAGCGCACCAACAGTCTCCACCTGTACATGGTGGGCACCGCCGCGGCGATGCGCTGACACGGGCGGCCCTGCCGGCGTCCCTCGCGGCGTTGACAGCGGTCTACGAGCAGGTAGCGTCCTGCGTCCTGGTTTGCGCTGTCGCGTCGCCGTACATCTATCTTCATGCCAGGGAGCGCCGTTGCACAGGGCGCTCTGCCGTTTCGGAGTGACTCATGAATCGTCTCTTCCAGTTTCTCATGGCCACCGTCGTCGTCGTGGGCAGCGTTGGGTTCGCGCAACCCGTCGCCGCCGAAGAGGCAAAGGTGGCCTACGTTGACCTGCAGCGGGCGCTGAACGAGGTGGACGAGGGGGCCGAGGCGAAGAATGCGCTCAAGAAGGAGTTCGATGCCAAACAAGCCGAGCTCGATAAGCGGCAGGGGGAGCTCAAGGCCATGAAAGAAGAGCTCGACGCGCGCGGCATGATGATGACGGCCGAGGCGAAACAAGAGCGTGCCGCGGAACTCCAACGCAAGCTCATGGAGGTCCAGCAGATCTACATGAATCTGCAGCAAGACCTGTCGCAGAAGGAAGCGCAGGCCACGATCGGCATCTTCGCCAAAATGGGGACTCTCCTCGAGGCCATGGGCCGCGAGGCTGGCTATACAATGATCGTGGAAAAGTCAGCGGTACTTTTCGCCAAGCCAAGCCTCGACCTCACCAACGAGCTCATTCGTCGCTATAACGACGCCTACGGCAAGAAGAAGAAGGGCAAGTGACGGCGAGGAACCTGCGTTGCACGTCGGAAGCGCCATGACTTCCCGCGACGGCCTCCCCCTGGGTGAACTTGCGTCCCGTTTGTCTCTCGTGCTTATCGGCGACAGCGAACAACGGGTGCGTGGCCTCCGCTCTCTCGACGACGCCGGGCCCGAGCACCTGAGCTTCGTTGCACATCCTCGCGAGGCTCCCCGGGTGACGAGCACCCGCGCGGGTGCCTTGTTGTTGCCGCTGGAGATGGCTGCGGAGCGAGCTCACGAGATGCCCTGTGCCGTACTGGCTTGCGCTGAGCCATACGCCGCACTCAGGGGGGCCCTCTCTTTGTTCTACGAAGAGCGCTCACCTTCCCGGCTCGTCGACCCGCGCGCCGTGGTGCACCCAGACGCTCAGTTGGGCGTAGGCGTCAGCGTGGGCCCGCTCGCAGTCGTGGGGCGGGCGGTGGTGGGGCCCGAGTCCGTCATCTCTCCCTTGTGTTTCATCGATGATGACGTCGACATCGGCGCCGGTTGCATCCTGGGTCCGGGGTGCGTGGTGCTAAAGGGCGCACGACTTGGTGAGCGCGTGCAGCTGCAGCCCGGCGCGGTGATCGGCGGGGACGGGTTTGGCTATGCCCCCGACGGAGACAAGAACCTCAAGGTGCCTCAGGTGGGTGGCGTCGTCATCGGAGATGACGTCGAGATCGGGGCCAATACCTGTGTTGATCGCGGCGCGCTCTCCGATACCCGGGTCGGCACCGGCACCAAGGTAGACAACCTTGTGCAGATAGCCCACGGCGCCGTGGTGGGTGACGACGCGGTCCTGGTCGCTCAGGTGGGCATCGCGGGGGGCGCCCGTATCGGCCATCGCGTGGTGATGGGAGGACAGGCGGGGTGCACGCCCTTTGTCCGCATCGGCGAGGGTGCACGCATCGGCGCTCGAGGTGGTGTCACGAGAGACGTGCCGCCCGGGGCTGCTTGGTCTGGCGTGCCGGCCTATCCCCATGCGGACTGGTTGAAGACCTCGGTACGTGTGCGAGAACTCGACAGCATGTATCGGCGACTCGCTGAAGCAGAGCGAAGGGTCGAGGCCCTGGAGCGGCGGCTCACGCCACGAGAGGATGAGGATGGAAGACCGGAACGATAACGCCACCACCGTCAGCGGCGCGCCTCTCGGCTATCGAGAGATCACCAGCCTGTTGCCCCATCGCTACCCGTTCTTGCTCGTCGACCGCGTCGTCTCTGTCGAGCCGGGGAAACGCG
>JBMTAX010000470.1:0-3365 GCA_049429145.1 Myxococcota bacterium | reverse complement strand
ACCACGTCGCTGCGCTCTCGATCCTCAGGGCATATCTCGCCGCCAACCCCGAGGACTTCGACGGGTGGCTTGTCGTCGGTGAACTCGAACTCTCCGCCGGGGAGCCAGAGGCCGCCCGGTCTTCTCTGCAGCGCTACGTCCACGGAGAGACCCGCGCCGAAGCTGTGCCGTGGCGGGCGAGGGCGACGAGGCTCCTGGCGAGCCTGTCCACGACACCGACTCAGGAGGCATCGTCCCTCAGCCCTGTTCTCGATACGCCGGGAGATGACGGCGGCGTCGACGAGGACACCGCGAGCCAGGCCGGACCGTCACGTTTCGCGCGCGCACTTCGAGCCCGTGCGCAACGAGGCGCAGCGCGCCTGCTGCTCGAAGAGGGGCGGGTGTCGGAGGCCCTTGCGGCGTATGAGCGTCTCCTTCTGGCAGACCCCGAGAGCGAGGTGCTACAGGCGGGGCTCGCGGAGGCGGAGGCCGCTTTGCGCAAGCCCGATGGTTCCGCTCCGGTAGAAGGGTTCTCCCAGCTGCTCGCGGCGGGGGCTGCTGGTCTCGTCGTTGGCGACGGTGAGAGTGCCAAGAACGCCTACGAAAAATCTCTCGCACTGGCCGAGGGCTCTGCCAGGGTGCACGTGGGTTTGGCTCGGGCCCACGAACTGCTCGGCGACGTGACGAAAGCACTCCAGCATTATCGACGGCACCGCGAGCTACTCGAACTTCCGGAAGACAGTGAGGCCGCGGACGACTTGTTCTGGCGCCTCGACAGCTTCTAGCAGGATGGCGGGCCGAGGTGCCCTTCGATGTTCACTGGAATGACCAAGGCGCGCGAGGGAACGGATGGACGCCGAAGAAGGAAGGCTCGAAGCACTGCGGGCGTTGGCGGCACGAAAGCCGACCCCGCTGCACCTCTACGGGCTCGGCATGGAACTCCGCAATTGCGGTCGCGCCGAGGAGGCGATCGACGTTTTCGCTGACTTACACCAGCGATTTCGCAACTATGTCCCGGCCTATTTCATGAGGGCCCAGGCACTGGAAGAGCTCGAGCGGTACCAGGAAGCACGAGATGCGTTGGCCGCGGGGCTTCTCGTTGCCGAGCAGGAGGGGGATGAGCATGCTGTCCTCGAGATGCGCTCCATGCTCGACACCCTTCCGGGAGATGACCCGTGAGTCCCCCGCGAGGGGACCTCAGGCTCCGGTGGCTCATTCGCCTTTTTTCGCTGTGCACGCTTGCCAGCGGGGTCGGTTGTTTGCAGCCATGTCGAGCCATCGAGGTGCGCCGCCTGAGTGTGCCGTGCGCCCCGACCAGCGATTTCGTGGGTGAGCTTCATTTCGATAGCGCTGGCACCTACGACACGTTTTTGCGCCACGAATGCGACATTGCCGATGACGTGACGGTGATGACTATGCTTCAAGAGGTCGACTTCGCGAGAGAGGCCGTGATGGTGTCGCGAGGTCCCCTGGCGATGAGCCAGTCCCGTTGCCTCGCCACCCGCGAGCTGGACGAAGTCTGGGTGTGCGACGGGGGACTGAAGATCGCTTACACCGACGAGGAGAGAACCGATGGGCTCTGCCCCGAGGGACGATGGATCGTCGCCTTCGCGCTGCCACGAGCGGAGCTTCGGGCGGCGCTCGCAGCACTGCAGTAGTCGCCGCAGCGGCTCCCCGGGGGCGACCACACCAGGGCCCCTCCTCTCGCGCCTCCACCCGCCACCGGGACTCGAACTCCTTCATGTCACCGCCCACGAGCGTCTGCTGCACCACGAGCTCGCCGGCCGGGCAGCAGCGCGTGCGGTACGAGGCCGAGGCGACCGGGCGGTCGACGTGGGTGTCGACGAGGGTGCACGCCCCGTCCGCGGCCGTCTGCACCGTCGTGGTGCCGTCGATCGCCGCCACGCGCTCCGGCCGCGCCACGACCGCGAGGACCGCCTCGGGCGGAGCGTGGAGGTCGACGTAGGCCTCGATAGAGGCGTCCTCGCGGCGGGTCCCCCGTACCGGCTTCCACCGGTAGGCCCTTTTCGAGGCGTGCACGCATGGGCGGGATCGTCGGTGGTGCCTTGCGACAGGTTGGTCGAGACGATGCCAGGGTCAAGCGAGTTCGAGGTATCGCCCGTTCCCAGCATTCGCTGATGCAGGGTTCGAGTGCATACAATCTGAGCGAGCTTGGTCATGCCATGCACACAAGAGTGCGGGGTATTTGGCACCCGTCCCATTTCGCTTCTGGGGGGCAATCGATGCCATGCGTGCAGCGATTGAGCTGACATAAATGACCCGTGCGGGAGACGATGCCACCCGTCGTTCCTGGAGAAGACGGCAGAGTTCAAAATACCCCAGAGAGTTGGTCGCCAGTTGCAGCTCGATGCCACCTTGATGCCCCGAAGCACGTGCACGCACACCATGGCCGCAGGTCGTGGCTTCTTCACACCGGTAACATCGACGATAGGCCGCTCTCCGCTCCCCGCTCTCCGCGAGGTTGAGTCGTACCCGCCGCTCCCACATGCTTCGCTTCGCTCCACAACAGCAACGACAGCAACAGCACGTACCCACGCGCTTCTACTCCATGGGGCGTCTTCGAGGCGCAAGGCGGAGGAGAATCGCTGCATGAAGGTGACGGCGCCTGTGTGGCCTCGTGTGCCTCGTCGCCCCGCTTCGGCGGGTGTGTGCATCTGCACCGCGGCGATGCTGCGACGCTCCGACGCTCCGCCGCATAACAAGTCGTCGGTGACACCCCCTCGAGGGCGGCGCCGTGAATCAGCGTCGACTGCAGCCTTCGCGGATGGCAGCGTCGACGAGTTTTTTCGCGAGCTGTTCCTGCGCCTGCAGGGCGCTGACATGCAGCGTCGTCGCTGTCACCGACGGCCGACCTGCGCAGGCAAGGCGACCGTGCCACGAGCGCATACCGGTGCCGGCGAGCAGCGTCCCCTTGCCCTCGAGCTGTTCGACCGTGGTCTCGCAGGCGACGGCGGGTGCGGCGGCGATGGGGCGGGTGCGCGCCTCCCACAGGTTCTTCACGCTGAAGTCGAAGCCGGCGACGCTGCTCGACGAGAACTGCAACGTCTGCGGCAGGGCGGCGCAGACGGCGGCGACGGGGCCTTTGTCGGGGAGCGCGGCGAGGGCGTCGGGGCTGTAGGCCGGGGCGCCGCCGAGGGCGTCGGGGCAGTGGGATTCGTCGATGAGCTGGTGCAGGCGACGGTCGACGCGGGCGGCCAACGCGTCCTTTTGTTGATCGCGCAGGAGGGTCGCGAGCAACGGCACGGCATCGCACGGGCGGTTCTGGCGCACGCGAACGTCGGCGAGGTCGAGGACGCTGTAGAACGCGCGGTCCCCGGCGAGCTCGACTGCTTTTTCGAAGTCGGCGGCGGCGCCGACGAGGTCTC
>JBMTAX010000469.1:0-3374 GCA_049429145.1 Myxococcota bacterium | reverse complement strand
GCTTCCGGGCCCTCTGCGGAAGCCTGAGAGGTCAACTGCGGAGGAGGGAGAGACACGTCAGCGGGGGGTTCGACGCTTGTCGAGCCCTCATGAGCCTCCGCTCCACCGCCCTCCCCGCCCTCGGGACCCGCCGCTGGGAGTTCGGGATTCGTCGGAGGCTCGGGTACCTCTTCAACGGGTGCAGCTACCGTCTCATGAGTCTCCGTCACCGGCGCCGGCGATGCTGTCGGGGAATCGAAGGAACTGGCGGGTGCCGCGGTGGCGCCGCCGGTCCCCTGGGTGAGCAATACCAGCGCCAGGACGGTGGGGTTCAAGGATGGCAAAGCGGCTACCTCCGGGGGTTCATGGCGGCCGGATCGAGGACCTGCCGCAGGTGGTCGCCGAGGACATTCATGCTCGCGACTGTCAGAAAGATGAACGCTCCTGGCCAAAACACAAGCCATGGGGCCTTCTTGAGGGCATCGAGGGAAACGCCAAGCATGTTGCCCCAGGACGGCACCGGCGGCTGTACACCGAGGCCCAGGAACGACAGCGCCGCCTCGAGCAGAATGTTGCTCCCCACGTCGAGGGTGACAGCCACCAAAACGGGTCCGAAGACGTTGGGCAAGATGTGACGCCGCAGAATCCACGTGTGGCCGGCCCCGAGCGCTCTGGCCGCGAGGACGAAATCCTGGTTCCGCACCTGCATCGCGGCGCCCCGGGCCAAGCGCGCGACCGTCATCCATCCGAACACCACGATGAGCCCCAACATGTGAAGCACGGCACGGAACGAGTGGTCTGTGGTCGAGAGCAACACGACCGCGCTTCCCCCGAGCACCAGCACGAAGCACAGCAAATACAGCCCTGTAGAAGCCGACGCGAGGCCTGCCCGCCGCCGGTGCCACCACGCCAACCCGGCACCACTGGAAATGGCCATCGACGCAACGACGTGCCGAACCCAGGAAGGCTCCCCCTCTGGGCTTCCCGGTGCAAGCGCCGCGATGAGCAGCACCAGTGGCAAAAGGGGCACACTCAGCATGGCATCGGTGATGCGCATCAAAGCCGAGTCGACCCAACCGCCAAAGTACCCCGCCACGACCCCCACGCAGAGACCGATCGCCCCGCTTGACAGTGCAGCGAGCACAGCGACGAGGAGCGAGATGCGGCCGCCGTACAGCAGACGGGCCAGCACGTCACGCCCGAGTTCATCCGTGCCGAGCAGATGAGGGAAGGAGGGTTCTCCGTAGCGCTGAGGGAGCATGACCACATCGTGCTGTACGCCGAGGACCGCCTCGAGCACCGGCGCGAGCAGGCCGCCCCCCCACAGCGTGCCAAGGATGCAGAGACTCACCACGGCGCCTCGCCTAGCGAGGATGCGCCGCCACGGCGAGGGCGCCAGCAAGCCCACTTCCTCTACGACCTGGGCACCTGCGGACGACCTCATGCAACCTTCGCCCTCCCCCGGGCTCCTTCCGGCGCGGGCCCCCTGGCCATCTACCGACCGCTCCGCGTGCGAGGGTCGAGAATCACGTACGCGACGTCGACAACGAAACTGCCCGCCAACATCGCCGCGGCTGCGCCCAAGAACGCCACCATGGCCACATAGGGGTCGTTGTTCATGATGGCGTCGTATTGCAGTCGGCCGAGACCTGGCCAGGAGAAAATGGTCTCGGTGAGCAGCGCCCCTCCGAAGAGGCCGGGGAGAGACACCCCGAGCAGGGTCACCGAAGGTAGAACCGCGTTGGGGAAGGCGTGTCGCCACAGGACGCGGCGCTCTGGAATCCCCATGGCCCTGGCGGTGCGGACGAAATCAGACGACAGCGCCTCCTGCATCGCGGCACGCACATGTCGAAGATAATGTCCCGTCGACGATAGCGCGAGCACAGTGGCGGGCAAAGCGGTGTGGGCCAGGCGGTCACGGAGCACGGCGAGCAGGGAAGGCTCGATGCCAGGAGTTTGCACGCCCCCAGCCGGCAGCCACTGCAGACGCTCTGCGAACACGTAGAGGCCAAGCAACGCCACCCAAAACACCGGCAACGAGATGCCCAAGAAGGTTCCGGCTTGCAGGACCTGCTCCCACCTTCCGGGTCCCCGGGAGGCACTCCACACCCCCAGGGGCAGCGCCACCACCAGGGCGAGCAACAGCGCGGGCAACATCAACTGCAAGGTGTTGAACAGGCGCCCTGAGGTCAGCAACCAGCCCGCAGCCCGAGCGCTCGCGACCTCCCAGAGAGATAGGCGCTCATCATCACAAGCGGCACTGCAGCCATCGCCTGACGCAAGGCCCCCATCGTCGCAGGTTTCGCCAGGACCACGCCGACCGTCGCCACATACGGGCGATGCGCCCACCAGCAGTTCCCACACCGGTCGCTTGTAAACGCTGGAGTAGCCCAGCGCGCTGGTGTCAGCGAGAAGCGCGAAGAGGGCCCCCCGGATGAAATGATCGGGGTCAGGGACAGGACCATGGCTCACCTCCAGGACGAAGGGAATGAGCACGGCGGAGACCTCTGCCGTTCCCGCGATGACGGTCTGCCCGGGATGCAAAAAGCGATGGGTAAAGACCCCAGACGCCACATGGCCGGGGGCCCCGTCCTGTAATGAGACGCGCAGGGAAGCGACCGGGTCGGTGACCTGGAGACCCAAGGCCTCCCGAAGGTCGACACGCAGCCAACCCCCATCGTCGGCAGCGAGACGGAGCGGCATGATGGGGGTCTGGTGAAGCACAGGAACGGTGGCGGCCCGTGCGCGCTGGAGGAGCGAGTCACGGGTCGGCTCGTCGCTGAAGGCGGAGCTCTCCCACGTTCCCGCGAGCTGCTGCTCACCGGGGCTCCCCCCGAGTCGGGATGCTTCAGGCTCGGGGCTGGGTGCCACGAACACGGTAGCTCGCCCTGCCACTTGGTGCCCGAGGTCGTCGTTCACGATGAACCAGAGCGCGTTTGTACCTGCCTGGGTGAAGGTAGCGGAAACCACCGTATCGACGACGGATGCCCCGAAAAGCCCGGTGATCTGCCGCGAGGTGTGTCGCTTCGAGGTCGCGGGCGGGGGCTTCGCTGGATTCGAGAGCAAGGGGCCGACGTCGAGGGACACTTCTGCCGTGCCATCGCCGGCCATCTCCACGACGAGGTCAGGGGGTGGATGAATGCCAGGAGGTCGAATCGCCTCATGATAACCGACCAGCCAACGGAGGTATTGCACCGGCCAAGGCTGATCGAGCCCCCGCAATCGACGCAGCCGCGCTACATCCTCAGGCCTCACCTGGGGGTTGGAGAGGACGAGCAGATCGACCGGGTTGCCGGGGAGCGACGCTATCAATGCGAACAAGACGACGCTGAGTGCAAATAGTACCGCGACGGACAACAGCACCCGCCGTAACAACCGAATCATCTCCCCCCTCC
>JBMTAX010000468.1:0-3379 GCA_049429145.1 Myxococcota bacterium | reverse complement strand
CGATAAGGGTGACACCAGCGGGCGCTGCGTGTCTCGGCTTAGTGGAACTGGCCTCGGGGCAATTCGAGGCGGCGGTTCGTGCGCTCCAAGCAGCGCTCATGGAAACCACACCGTCAGCGCCGTTGTGGCGCCTTGCACGGGGGCGCGCGTTACTGGCGCTCGGCCGCACACCGGAGGCGCGGGACGAGCTGCGCCGCGTCATCGAGCGGGCGCCTGCGGCGGTCGCGGCTTGGTACACTTTGGGGCGTTGCGCCGAGGAGGAGGGTACCTGGGACGAGGCCCTGGAGGCCTATGCAACCGCACAGAACGGGTCGGCCCCGCATCCCTACGCCTGCGCGGCCGAGGTGCAACTCGCGCTGCATCTCGGCCGTACCGAACGGGCTGCTGCGGCGCTTCACCGAGGCCTCGTTGTTGCGCCAACCGATCCGGCGCTGCTGCGGCTCAAGGTGCCCCTCGCGGTCGCGCGCGGCGAGGAGCCGAAAGCCATCGAGGAGATGATGCGGGCCGAGGGGCCAGCGTGGCTTCCCGAGGAACTGCTATCGCTTGGGCTACTGGCCCTCGAGCGCGGACTGCTCGAGATGGCAGAGCAGTCCGCGCGAGCCGTGATGGGCTCGGCAGGCGATGATTGGCGTGGCCCTTATCTGCTCGCTCGGGTGCTCGAGGCGAAGGGTGCCCCTCGTGAGGAGGTCTTCAACGCCTACGAGGCCGCGCTGGATGCCGGTGACCCGGAGGGTGAGGCTGGCGCCAGACTTGGCGTGCTGCTCCTGGAAGGGCCACGCGCCGACCCGGAGCTCGCCCTCGAGGTGCTCGGTGCCGCACGGGAGCGAAACCCAGTGCACGGCGGTGTCGTCCTTCATCTCGCCTTCGCTCACTTGAGCTGTGGTGAACGCGAGGAGGCTCTGCTCTGCGTGGAGTCACTGCAGGGTCATCAGTCACTCAGTGACGTCGAGTCGCGCGAGCTCGAGAACCTGCGCGCGCTGCTACATTCGCGCATCGATGGATGAGGAAGAGACTGTGCGCCCTTTCCCCCGTGACGGCATCCCAACCTCTGTGAGCGTGAGTCGTCGCAACCAAGACGCGGTGATTGTCGGGGCCGGTATGGCTGGGCTCGCCTGCGCCGTCACACTCGCTCGCGCTGGCCTACAGCCGCTCCTGCTCGAAGCCGACGACGAGGTGGGGGGGCGTGTCCGAACCGACCGCCACCCTGAAGGTTTTCTCCTTGATCGCGGCTTCCAGGTACTGCTCACCGGCTACCCCACGCTTCGAGAAGTGGCTGACCTCGAGGCGCTTGAGCTGCGGCGCTTCTACCCCGGTGCCATGGTGCGCGTCGGGGGCGGCTTTCTGCGGCTCTCTGATCCGCTGCGTCGGCCCCTCGCTGCCCTGGAGACCGCCTTCGCACCCCTCGGCACCATGCGCGACAAATGGAAGGTCGTAGAGCTCGCCCTGGCGGCTCGCCGAGGCACCGTGGACGATCTTTTCGTCGTACCTGAGCTCCCTACCGAGAAGTTCCTCAAGCAGGCGGGTCTCCACGCAAGACTGCGGCACCACTTCCTTTACCCCTTTCTGCGGGGTGTCACCCTCGATCCGTCGCTCGAGACCTCGAGTCGGTTCTTCTCGTTCGTCTGGCGCATGTTTTCCTCTGGAGCCGTGGCTGTCCCTGCCTTCGGCATCGGGGAGCTCCCTCGTCAGCTGGCGAGCCGTATGCCCGCCGGGGCGGTTCGCCTTCGGACGCGCGTGCGCGAAGTGGCCCCCGATCACGTCGTCACCGAGGCTGGCGAACGCTTCGACGCCGACGCGGTCGTCGTGGCCACAGAAGGAGACACCGCAGCGCGGTGGTTGTCGGGGGTCGCGACACCGTCATGGCACGGTGTGACGACGGTCTCTTTCGCGGCCGAGGAGCCCCCGGTCCGTGGGCCTTACCTCATCCTGAACGGCGAGGTCGGCGCGGCCGTCGTCAACCAAGTCGCGGTGATGTCCGAGGTGTCCCCTCGTTATGCACCCGCAGGCCTCGCCCTCATCACAGCATCGATTGTGGGGCTTCCGGCGGCCGATGACGTCGAACTCGTGGCCCAGGTACGCGATGAG
The DNA here is from genome assembly GCA_049429145.1 of Myxococcota bacterium. Lineage (GTDB taxonomy): Bacteria > Myxococcota > UBA727 > UBA727 > CAYLZW01 > JBMTAX01. Next base: position 1,294 of record JBMTAX010000468.1, on the reverse strand, counting down.
TTGGGCGCATGGTTCGGTCCCGGGGTACGGGGGTGGCGGTTGCTTGACGTGCGTCGAATCGAGAAGGCGCTGCCTCGCTACGCGCCACCCACAGCACCGACGCCCACCCGCCCCTCCCGTCTTTCCTCGGGTATCTATGTCTGTGGCGATCACCGGGCGACACCCTCTCTCGAGGGAGCGTTGCGGGCAGGGGTGGAAGCTGCTCACGCAGTGATTGCACAGCGTCGTCAGCCGAGTGGCTCCGCTACCCTTCCTGAGCGCCCGAGCAGAGGAGTGTGAGGAAATGGGATACTACGACTACCACCCCACCGTGTCGTTGCGACGTCCCGTCGTCCTCACGGGCTTTTATGGATCTGCCGCCGACGGTGTCGGGCAGATGCTGACGCAGCGGACAGGGCTTCCCCTCATCGAGCTCGACCGTTGGATCGAACATGAGGCGGGCGGCACTCTCGCCTCAGTCGCCCTCTCCCGCGGCGAGCCCACCCTACGCTCTCTCGAGGGGCGGCTCTTGGTGAAAGCCCTCGCGGAGCGTCCGCCAGGAGTGATCGTCCTCGGAGAGGGCGGTTTGCTCGATGACAAGAACCTGCAGCGGGTCAAAACCTCGGCAGACCTCGTCGTGCTCACTGGAACGGCGGCTGCGCTGGTGCCCCGCGCCGAGGAGGAGCGGGAGTTGCATCCAGAGCGTCCGTGGCAGTTTTGTGGCCTGCCCGCGGTGACGGAAGAACTCGTCGAGAAGATGCTGGTTCCTCGACGAACCGCGTGGGCAAGGGCCGACATGACCCTCGACGTGGCGGGTCGGTCGGCCACCTCGATGGCGGCAGACGTGCTGGCGTGGCTCAGGGCCGAGCGCGGCGCGCAGGGCATCGCTGACCAGCCCGAGGGCTGACCCTGTACGCCGAAATCCCGTCGTGAGGCCCCGTGGGGAGAGGGTCGCGGGTTGCGCTTGAACTTTGCTCCCGGTGACAATGTGTCGTCGTGTCGTTGCCTCCCCTTCGGTTTCCCTCAGGCTCCCTGCCCACCGCGCTTTTGTTCCAAGGCGCGTGGTGGGCCACCGTTGGCCTCGCTGCGCAGGGGGCGCATTGGGGAGCTGCGTTGCCCATGCTGCTTTTCGGCAGCGTCGTTGTGGCAGCGGCGGCAGGGCGCGGCCGACTCGTAGGCCTCATCGTGAGTGCCGTGGCTCTTGGGCTACTCGTCGAGCTGCTCTTGCTCCAGGTCGGCGTGGTTCGCTTCCCACTGGCTACGCACTCACTACCCCCGCCGTGGCTACTCTCGCTTTGGATGGGCTTCGGCGCCG
>JBMTAX010000467.1:0-3388 GCA_049429145.1 Myxococcota bacterium | reverse complement strand
CCAACGGGTGCGTCCCGTCGGGCCTGTCCATCACCTAGCACGGGAACGGGATCAGCCCTGCTTGGGCTGCACCTTGAACAGCTCCTCGCGTGGCAGCGTGGTGCCGTGGTTCTGCAGCGCGTTCTTGCGATCGCGGCCGCGGGTGCGGGTCTTGCGCTTGCGAATCGTCTCGACCTTGGTCGTCTTGGAAGCCATGTCTGTGACCTGTTGCTGGGCCCAATTGGGAGTGAGAACGGAGGGGGACGTATCAGGCGCTCGCGCCGGGGGCAATGGCCCTCTGTCGGACGACTTCGTACAGCAGAACTGTGGCAGCGTCTGCTGCATTCAGGCTGACGTCCTCTGCCGCCATGGGGATCGCGAGCATCCCGTCGCAAGCGTCGCGGCTCAAGCGACGGACGCCGCGGTCCTCGCCCCCGATCACCAGACAGATGCGGCCCCTCAGGTCGACAGACCAGGGGGCGACCCCGCCATCGGCCTCTGCGCCGTAGATCCAAAACCCCGCCTCCCTGAGCTCGTCGAGCGCGCGCCGCAGGTTATCCACGCGGGCGACCTGCAACCGAAACAGGGCACCGGCGGCGGTTTTGTGCGCCGACGCGGTGACCCCTGCCGCACGATCTTTGGGGATCACAAGGGCGGTGGCGCCGAAAGCGTGGGCCGCCCGGGCCGCTGCCCCGAGGTTGCGCGGGTCCTCGACACCGTCGAGCACCACGAACAGTGCCTCGGTAGGATCGGCTGCCTCTATGGCCTCTTCGAGGTCCGCGTAGGGGAAGCCACGGATGGTGAGCACCGCCCCCTGGTGCATCACGCCGCCGGCTCGCACGTCGAGAGCATCGCGTGATTCGGACTCGACGATGATCCCAAGGCCTCTGGCGAGCTGGGTCAGATCTTCCAGCCCCTTGCCGCCGCTCAGCAGATATAGGCGCTGGGCGATCTCAGGAACCTCGTGGAGCGCGCTCATCACTGCGTGGCGCCCGACGACGATGTTCTCGGAGCCTCCCTGGTTGCCCTCGCTGGTCCTCGCCCGACGACGGTCCCGCACATGCCCCTGTCCTCTTCGACTCATGATGCACTCCCTTCCGACGCGCCGCGTATCATGTCTGCGAGGACCGCCGCAGCGGCTTCGGCGGGGTCGGCGGCGTTGCGGATGGGCCGACCCACCACGAGGTACGTCGCCCCCGCACGGATGGCCTCGTAGGGGGTCGCGACCCGTGATTGGTCGCCGAGAGGTGCCCCCGCGGGCCGAATCCCCGGGCAAACGATCACGAAGTCATCGCCGAGCGACGCCCTGACCCGTGCGGCCTCCTCCGCGGAGCAGACGCAGCCCTGCAAGCCGCTGGCAGAAGCCAGTTGGGTGAGGCGGAGCACGGCCGCGACGGGGTCAGCCTCGAGCCCAAGCACGGCCAGCTCGTCGGAGGTGTGGTGCGTGAGCACACTCACCCCGAGCAAGCGCGTCGGTGTCGATGGCACGGCCTCGACGACAGAGGCCAGTGCCTCAGCCGCTGCGCCCATCATCTTGGGGCCACCGAGTGCGTGGAGGGTCAACAGCGATACCCCGAGCCGGGCGGCCTCGCGCACCGCGGCCGCAACGGTCGACGGGATGTCGTGGAGCTTGAGATCGAGGAAGACCTCCGCCCCTTCCCGAAGGATTTGCTCCACCACAGCGGGCCCGGCAGCCGAAAACAACTCGAGACCCACCTTGTAAGTACCCACATGCTCCCGGGTACGGCGCATCAGGGCGAGCGCCGCCTCTGGCTCAGGCATGTCGAGGGCGAGGACGAGGCGCCGACGAAGGTCGTGGTGGTGCATGCAGGCTCCCGAAGAGAAAGAGGCTCTGTAATGCGCCCGGCCGCAAAAGGGGAGCGAGACCTGAGTATTGCCGGCCCCCGGCTGCGCGCCGAGGACCGAGTTCTCATCGTCGACCGAGAACCTCTGCGCCACGGAGCTACTTGGCTTGACGTTTCGCGCCGATCTCGTCCCGCAGGGCCAGCAGGGCTTCATTCTTCGGTTCGAATAAAAGCGCCGACTGAATGTTGCGATACGCAGAATCCCATTTCTCCGCCCGCATATCGATCACGGCCGCTTGATACGACTTCTCCCCCTGCGGCGTCTTCGCCACCTTGGCCTTGTCGCGCGCCTCCTTCCTCTCCTCCTGCTCCATCGTCTCGTCGTAACGCAGGCGATGTGCGCGGTCTGGGCCAAGAATATTCGCGGTATATTTCTTCCGTTTCTGCTCGTCGCGCAGAATGGTGTAGCTCTCGGTCACCCGTTTGTAGATTTTGTGCACTGCCGCCTTTGTTTCCTCGTCGGGCACCGTAAAGAAACGGTCGGGATGAAGTGCGCGAGCCATCTGATAATAGCTCCCCTTGATGTGCTGTGCCGAACAATCATGGGGGAGATTGAGAATCTGATAGTAGTCGAGTGTGTCGATACGATTCGCGAGATCTTTCAGCGTCGGCCAATACTGCGGTTCGGTATAGTTCATGGCCTATTCCCCACCATAGATTTCAGTCACCTCGTCCTCATGTCGGTCGGTGACGCGAACGCTGGCATTGCGCGCGGCCGCGGCTTGAATCTCCGCATCGTTCATTCCGCCAGACAAGGTGATGGTCGTCGAGGCTTGCTGACCTGTCTCGGTGTCGCGTGCATAGACATTCACAATGCCATCGGTGTCGATCTCGAAAGTGACCTCCACCTTGACTTGCCCTCGAGGTGCAGGACGCAAACCACTGAATTCGAACTCGCCGAGAGACTGACACTCTTCCGCGAGACGAGACTCGCCTTGGTAGATCCGGATCTTGACTCGGTCCTGGCCGTCGCGGGCTGTGACGAAAGTGCGCGTCCTGTCGATAGGAATGGACGTGTTCTTCTCAATGATGGGCTCGGTGTACCCCCCCACGGTGCCGAGGCGCAGCGTCTGCGGGGTAACGTCGAGCAGAAAGGTGGTGGTGGTCTCGTCGAGCAGCGCATCGGCCTGGATGGCGGCGCCGAGGGCGACGACGAGGTCAGGGTCTACCTCGACGTTGGGCTCTCGTTGGAAGTAATGCCTCACGGAGTTGCGAATGAGCGGCAGCCGCGTGGGTCCACCGACCAGGATGACACCGTCGATGTCAGCCGCGGTAAGGCGCGCGCTCTGCATCGCCTCATCGCAGACCTTGAAGGTACGCTGCACGAGGTCCATCACCATTTGGTTGAAGGCCTGTCGGGATAGCTCCACCTGGAGGTCGTAGCTCATCCCCCGCTCGTCGACGTGGAGCATCGGGATGTGGATAAAGGTCGACTCTTGCTCTGACAGCTCGATCTTCGCGCGCTCAGCGGCTTCTCGCACTTTGGTGAGGGCCTCGCTGTCTTGCGAGAGGTCAACGCGATGCTGCTGGTGAAAGGTCTGGAC
>JBMTAX010000466.1:0-3405 GCA_049429145.1 Myxococcota bacterium | reverse complement strand
TGTCGCCTTCCAGGTTGCTGTTGTGGATGTGCCGGAAAGCTGTGAAGATCTGCTCTTTGGTGTATGTCATGAGTCAAAGTTCGTAGTGGAACCAGCCGTAGCCGGGGCGGAAGACGTAGAGGTGCTCGCAGCCGTACTCGGCCCAGTGGGAGGGGGCGTCGGCATCGGGCACGGAGAACGGGGGGTAGCCGCCGTGACCGCGCTCGTGGTGGTAAAGGGGTTGCGCGGGGCGCTGCTCAGTGCGGGGGGCGTCGAAGTCGGCTTTCCCGTTGGCGTCGCGGGGGTAGTCGGACCCCCAGGTGTCGGTGGTGCATAGCTGGGACATCGAGCCTGGCTTCACCAGGGCGCGGACCTTGGGCAGGGAGTTGTAGTGCTCTTTGAGGATGGGGAGCTGGTGAGACGGGGAGCCGTCCCAGTGGCAGTAGACGGCGCACACCTTGCCGGAGGGCAGGGCGTAGCCGATGGCGGAGCGGGTGGCCATGGGTCAGTAGTCGCAGGTGGAGACGCCGTTGGGGAGGAGCTTGAAGATGTCGTCGAGGTCGATGTAGTGCGACTCGCCTTTGTTGTTGAAGGCTCGGGCGTGGCCGATCAGGTACCGAAGCTTCTCGGCGCCGACTTCCTTGATGACGCACCACTCGCCATCGAGCAAATGCGGAGCTACCGCGTCTTCAACGTCCCAATCGAGCCAGTCTTCGGTGGCTTCGTCGTAGATGGCAGAGGGCCAACCATTACCATCTGGATCGTTGACAAGCAAACAGACAAGGTTGTCAGGCAGAGATTCGACGTAGACCTCAATGCTATCGGGCATTGCGGATTCAAGTGCAGAGATGTCTCGCACCCGAAACTTGTTGGAGCGCGCTGAAGCGATGTAGTTAGCCATTGCTGGTACTCACAGCTAGAGAGGGATGAGGCGCAGAGGCGCCCAGGGGCCCGACCTCGGGGGAGGAACGGGCTCGGGGGCGCGTCAGAAGCGTGCGGCAGGTAAGTCGGGGCGCTCTGTGAGGACCGCGTCAGCGATGGCTTGGATGGTGTCGCTGTTCCACTCGGTGTCAGCGCCGGCACCCCACAGGGCGTCTGCTATGGCTTGGAGCAGCTGCTCGGACTTGGCGACGCTGACACCGTTCTCTCTACCTATGCGGGCAATCTCCGAATCGGAGAAGTTTTCGATGTCATCCCATTCTTCGGGGGTAAAAGCTTCGTCTGGTACGAGGTACGTACTAACTGCGTCGAGCATGGTGCCCGTGGAATCAATGATGAGGGTCATGGCGATCAGGCGTAGTGAACGAGGGACTCGTAATTACGGATCCGGCTTTGTTTGTTGGCGTGGTGCACACGCCAGACGGGGATAATGCCCTGCGCTATGAGGCAGGCGATGAACAGGGCGGCGTCGCAGTCCTCTTCAAGGAAGAGCCAGTCGCCGCGCTGGTAGCTGAAGGAGGACAGACGCACGAAGTCGGAGCCCATCAGGCGCTGGGCGGTCGCGCGGCGGACCTTTATCCAGCCGTGGCCGGGGTCGCAGTAGACGTCGAAGGAGAGGGTTCGCATAGCGATCAGGCGGCGTGATCGAGGCGCACGACATAGCCGCCGTGCGAGCGGGTGAAGGTGAGGGTCATGGCGCTAGGCGCGGGGGTCGGCGGTTAGGCCGAGCGCGGCGAGGGTTGCGCCGGTCGTGGCGTATGGGTTCTGTGCAGCAAGGGGGCCGCAGAACATCCAGCTGTGGAAGGTGGGAGACCACCAGAGGTCGGAGGGGTCGACGCCGACAGAGCGGAGCTGATCGGCAGTCACGGGAGGGATAGCGCGATTGGAGAAGTGGGTTTTCATGGTTGTGCCGAGATCACACGGCCTCGGGAATAACGGGATAGCTGGATGGCGCGAGACTTGGCTTTGCCGGAGTCGTCGTAAGCGCGATCGACCCGCCATTCAGGTTCAAGAACGGCGTGGCAGCGGGTTGGTTCTTTGACGAAGTAAGCCACGATGTAGGGCTTTGAGCGGCGCACTTTGCGGCCATCAGGCATGAGGAAGGTGTACATGGCTCAGGAGAAGTAGGTGATCTCGGCGTCGGTGCCGTAGCGGGAAAAGAGGTCTGCCGCGTACTCGGATGAGAGGGTGCGGGTCGCGAGGACGCGGCCGGTCTGGGTGCGGGCTTCGGAGAACCACCAGCCGGGGCCGTGCATCTCGCTGCGGCGGAAGTGAACCCAGGCTTTCTGGGAGGGAACGAAGACGTTCCATGCGTAGACACGACTGAGGGAAGGCATGGGCGGTTCCTGAATGGGTCAGCGGTGGCGCAAAGCGGGTGGTAGCTGGCGGTTGCGGCGGGTGAGTTCCATGCCGTACGTCGCAGCTTGGTCGAGGTAGTAGCCCTCGCGGGAAGGGTTCCAGCCGCACATTCCGGCTGCAGCTTGCTTGCAATCGGAGATGACGTAGCGCAGGGAATAGGCGTCGAGGGTTTTGGCGTGAGCTTCCCAGCGGGAGAAGTCGCGCTCGGTGGCGTGGGCGGTGATCATCAGATCCGCTCCGCTTTCAGGTCGCAGAGGAGATCGCGGCACTCATCAGTTGTCATGCGGAGGATGAGAGCCTTGGCAAGGTAGTCGCCGAAGGCATGATCCTCGATGAGCTCGAATAGCTTCTCACGGGTCGTTTGACCCATAACTAGGTCGAACATGGCTGATACTCACAGCTAGAGGGATGGAGGTGGAAAGCACCTCAGCCAAAAGACCCCCGGACGCAGTGCGCCAGGGGGAACTTCTGGGGGAGATGGTTTGTGCGTGTTAGGCAGAGCCGAGTGCCCATTGCCACGGTCAACACGCGGTGACCGTATGTGCAGAGCCGGGGTAAGCCGGGTTGCGTATTCCCATAGGTACAGCAAGACAGTCGCGCCCCGGTTCGCCAGGGTTGCGCTGTCAGCTTCACTGCCTGCCCACTAGACAGCTACTAGCTTCGAAGGGCTCAGAGCCCGCGCCTGCTAGTGCTCACCTAGGCCCGATGGCTCGGGCGTGGGCTCGGCATCATGCCGCTGCACCTATTCCCCCATACCATCCGGGTCGGTTAGGGCTGAACACCTATCCCTAGGTGCCCTCCTCTGAGAGGCCCGCACAAGGCGGGTCAGCTTGTCCCTCCGGCGAAGCCAGGATTCAGACGATACGTAGGCCAGACCGCAGGCAAATCGCCGCCCCTGGTACAGACCCCGGCCCTTACGGGCTCATTGTCCGATACGTCTTCCCTCCAAGCTGGGCAGGCTCACCCGATCACGGGCTCGACACTGCGCTCGGCACGGTTGTTGTTAGTAGGGCGGAGCACAGCTCCGCAACGAGTCATCACATAGGCAGTTCATGAATAGGACGCGCCGCCGGAGCGGCTGGCCCGACCCTTCCGGATCGGTGCACCTAACCTAGCACCACAGCCGCG
>JBMTAX010000465.1:0-3410 GCA_049429145.1 Myxococcota bacterium | reverse complement strand
GCGCCCTTCGGGCCGTGGGTGCGGCGGCTCCAGGACGCCGCCCCCGGCGGCCGCGCCAGCACCTGCCCCCAGCGACGGCAGCTTGAAGAAGTTCGCCTTCGCCGGCGAGAACGCCCAGGTCACTTTCGTCGGAGCGAAGGTCACCGGCAAGCACGATGGCGGCTTCCGCGTCGTGAAGGGCTCCATCGACCTGCCGGCGACCGGTCTCGAAGGCGCGCGTGTCGAGGTCACCATCGACATGACCTCCGTGTACACTGACGCCGAGAAGCTCACGGGACATCTGCAGAGCCCTGACTTCTTCGACGTGGCCCAGTTTCCCGAGGCGAAGTTTGTCGCGACGACGTTCGCGCCCGGTGAGAACGGACTCACCACCGTGACCGGTGACCTGACCCTGCACGGCGTCACCAAGACGATTTCGTTCCCGGCGACCATTACTTCCACCGCCGATGCGGCCACGGCTCGCGCCGAGTTTGGCCTCAACCGGAAGGACTTTGGCATCGTCTACCCGGTAATGCCCGATGACCTCATCGCCGACGAAGTGCTCCTTCGGTTCGACATCAAGGCCGCGCCTGGGGCGTGACGTCTTCGTTTGAGGGACACCAGGAAGGAGCTCGCGCTCGACGAGGTCGAGCTCCCTCCCCTCGAACACGACGTCACTCAGCGACGCGCTCGTAATGAAGTTCACGCCTCCCCGTCGACGTCTCCAGGGTGAACGTGCTGGCGGCCTCGCCCACTTGCAGGAGGCGAAAGCCGGTCGCGCTTTGTTCGAACTCTCCGGTTCCGTAGTCGCCGACGACGAAAGTGCACAGCTCGTCATCGCATGACCAGCGGGCAAGAAACTGCTCTATGCCCTCCTCGCCCTCGAGGCTGAGGTCAGAGGCGAATCGGACCCTGCCCCCGAGCAGCGTTTGCGCGTCGGAGAACACAACGGTCATCGCTGCGGTGGCGGGCTCTGCAAGTCCGTCTTGATCATTGGCGATCAGATACGTTTGTACGTCGTCGACACTGTCTGCCGCAGCAGAAACATAAAGATTCAAGTAGGCCGGCTCGAAGCGCGCCGTCACATCAGGAGCGCTGAAGCGACCGGCACGCTGCAGGTCGACGAGCAATCGCAAGGCCAACGGACTGGTACCGTCGTGCGCCAGAGGGGTGGGGAAGAACGTGGTCTCTGACACTTCGGGTTCGTCGGCGAATTGCGGATAGAGCGCGTCCTGCTTCCAGTAATCATAGTCATCGCCCACGCTTGCATCCCGTGGTGCCAGGCGAAGTCCCTCAGCCGTGGTGTACACGGTGCCCTCATCGCTCTGGAACCGTGCCTTCAGGGCGTACCGCTGTGCCAAGCGCACCTGGGCGAAGTCGAACTCCCCGGCAGCGACGCGATTTGGGGTTCCGCTCTCTGCGAGGTTCAACAACGCACCGCCATCGCGGTCCAGCTCGACCTCCACGGGCTCATCGAAGCGCAGCACGCTGTTCGAGCAGTCGGAATCACCTGCATGGCGTCCTTTGCACAAGGGGATGCTACCCTGCAGGACTAGGCGCATCCCATCGACCTGCGGCAGCAAGTACGAGGCACCCGGCGCAGCGCCCAGCCCCTGGGTAAGCGCTGAAGCTTGAGAGCCTCCATCGCTCAGCGCGGCGGACAGAGTTCCCATCTCGATGTGGAGTTCAGGGGCACAGCCCGCCGCGAGCGCGCACGACGACGCAGCTAAACCGGCGACCAACCATGCTGTGGGTTTCGAATGCATCCTCTCTCCTCCGTGAGGCGCCCGGAGCGCCCGAGATCGTCGACGAGCACCGATTGCGCTCCCCGACCTCACACGTCGCCCGAACCACCACTCGGCATCCTGGAAACAACCCGTGGCACCTCGACCGCACGAGCAGAGAACCCGAATTCGAATGGCGCTTGGGCTCTCATCGTCAGCTTGCCCAGCACCTTTTGAAAGACGCCAACCATCGACCTCTCGTACCTCGACAAACACCGTGGGGCCAACCTTTGAGCCATGCCCTGTTCACCTGGCAACCTGTGTGGCAGAGGAGCGCAGCAGCGAGGGTTGTGCATGCGAATCGTCGTCTTGGGTGCTTCGGGGGGAGTCGGGAAACAGCTTTTGGTGGAAGCCCATGCAGCGGGCCACGACGTGGTCGCTGTTGGTCGGCCCTCGTCGGACATTGAGCAGGGGCCCTGGGCCGTCGAGCGCGGTGTGCTCGATGATGAGACGTTCCTGACACGCTGTCTGCAGGGGGCGGACGCCGTGCTCTCTGGTCTAGGCTCACGTCTCCCCGGCATCGCGCCATGGCACCGACTCGAGCAACCGGGCTTTCTCGCCGCGAGCACGAAAGCGCTCGTTGCCGCCGCGCGAACCACTGGAACGCGTCGCATTGTCGTCGTCAGCGCGGCCGGTGTGGGCGATAGCTTCCCTCACGTCCCGGGCTTCTTCAAGGTCTTCATCAAGACGACGGCGCTGCGCCACGCCTATGCAGAGCTCGCGCAGATGGAGCGCATTCTCCTCGACAGCGGCCTTGAGGTGTTGATCGCTCGCCCCCCTGGTTTGTCCCACGGGCCGAAGACGGGGCGCGGAAAAATAGTCACGGAGTTCGCGGGTCGGAACTCGATCTCTCGCGCCGACGTCGCCGCATGGATGGCGTCCTTCGTGAGCGGTCCACTGCCAACACAACGCACGCCCCTCGTCGGCGAAGCGGTGGAATCTGACGTAGCTGGCCGATAGCGACGAGGTGGGGTGAGTCGGCGAGGGAGTAGCGGAGTGGCAGCGAGAGGGCGCGACGACACTCTCGGCTGTGCTTTGCAGAGGCCGCAGCCCTCGGCATTATTTCTCGGGAAGGGAGTGGCCCAACAGCTTCATGGCCAACGACGCTGTCGGGTCGTTCTCGTCGGCAGCTTTGTACGCCTGCCACCCGCAATAAATGCAGCTAAAGTACTCATCCCCCGCGTAGCTCCGCGCCAACACCACGCCCATGCTGTGGCATTTGGGACATTCTGCGCGGGTACGTCCGCGCTGACGCGGCCCCCCTCCCACTGGCTCCCGCACTGGCCTGCCGCGAGAGAACGAGGGCGCTGGGTGTGCGGCGGGAGGTGGAGGGATGGGCGTGGGCGGAGGCACCTCAACTGTCGGAGGCGGCGCCACCATAGACGTGGGCCGCAGAGGAGGAGCCGGTCGTCGAGGGGCTTTGGGCGCCCCCGCGCCTGCTCCCTTCACCTGCATGCGGAAGTCATCGATGGTCGCGCCCATCGCCTCATGCAGATTGTCGGGACGCTGGCGCCACAGCGCGAGGAGCGTAAGATGATTTTTGCGCGGTTCAATGGTCCCCAGCACGACGAAATAAGGGGAGCGCAAGCCGGCGGGCAAGCCGGTGTTGTCCGCTGCAGGCAGGTTGTGGCCGAGGGGGGCCACGAG
>JBMTAX010000464.1:0-3414 GCA_049429145.1 Myxococcota bacterium | reverse complement strand
GCAGCTGACGCACTGCTCGTCGCCCCCGCGAACGTGTCGAGCTTTGCGCAAGACGGCAACGGTGAGCTGTTTCTCCTCGGCTACGGGGATGACGCCGCTCTCTGGCGCCTCAAGCCAGGTACGGTGGAGACGACGCCCATGCCTGTCCCGACCTTAAGCCAAACCGGCTGCTTCCAAGACCTCGACGACCTGCTCCCGGCGCCAGGGGTCGTCCCCTACGACGTGGCGTTGCCCTTCTGGTCTGACGGCGCCCGAAAGCGACGATTCGTCGCTGTGCCCCCTTCAGAACGGCTGGTTTTCGAACCGCAAGAGCGCTGGCGTGCCCCCGTGGGGACGGTCTTCGTGAAACATTTCGACCTCGACGTCGAACTTGGCACCACGACCACGACAAGACGTCTCGAGACACGCTTTCTCGTGGTCGAGGAGGCAGGAATGCGTATGTTCTCCTACCGCTGGCGCGAGGATGAGAGCGACGCCGACCTGCTGGTCGACGCGACGGTCATCCCGGTGCTCGGTAATGCAGGGCTCTCCGAGTGGAGCGTGCCCAGTCCGGCGCAATGTCTGCTCTGCCATACGCCGGCGAGCGGCGGCTTGCTCGGTGCGGAGACCGCCCAATGGAACCGGACCGTCGACTACGACGGCTACCTCACCAACCAGCTCGACGCCTTCGCCGCATGGGGGTTGCTCGACCTCGAGGGAGCGGCACCGGCGAATCTGCCGGCCTTTCCGGCTCTCGACGACGAATCTGCAGCCGTTGGCCAGCGCACGAGGGCATGGCTGCACGTCAACTGCGCGAGCTGTCACCTCCCGAATGGGGCCACGGGCCGTAATCTCGACCTGCGCTATCACGTTCCGCTGTCCGAAACCCGTGCCTGCAATGTGGCGCCCCAAGGATATGGATACGGCCTCAGCGACGGGCGGATCATCGTGCCCGGGAGCGCAGAGCGAAGCCTGCTGCATTTCCGCGCCGACGCCACTAGCGCCCCAGCTCGCATGCCCCCGGTGGGCAAGGCCCTGGTCGACGAGGACGCCAGCGCCTTGCGCACCCAGTGGATCGAGGGACTCACGAGCTGCGACGAGAACTGACACGCCGACTCCGGTGGTCGAGCGGTTCATACTGCACACGGGTCGACGCGGTATCTTCGCATCGGCTAGTTTCCCTCTGCCGTCCCCGTTGCAGGGGCAGGAGCTGGCTTCGACCTAGCTGCAGGTGGGGCCCACGAGGAGAACTAGGCATTTGGGCTCGCCCGTGATCGCCGGTCGTTACACCTTGCTGCGGAAGCTCGGCCAGGGGGGCATGGCGGAGGTCTTCTTGGCGCGGCAGGAGGGCATCGAGGGCTTCCAGAAGCTCGTCGTCCTAAAGCGGATTCTCAAACACCGCGCGCAAGATGGCGAGTTCGTGACCATGTTCCTCGACGAGGCCCGTCTCGCCGCGGACCTCCGTCATCCCAACGTGGTCAGCATCTTCGACATCAATCGCGACGATGGCACCTACTACATGGCGATGGAATTCGTGCACGGACACGATCTACGACGGGTGATGCGGACGCAGGCCCAGCGGGACGATGAGTTCCCCGTCGCCCATGCCCTCCACATCGCGCTCTCCGCTGCGGCGGGGCTCGACTACGCACACCGCAAAGCGGCCCTCGACGGCAGTCCGCTCGCCATCGTGCACCGAGATGTTTCCCCGCAGAACCTCATCATCGGGTTTGCAGGTGAGGTGAAGGTCGCAGACTTCGGTATCGCAAAAGCGACCAACGTCGTGGCCGAGACAGCTGTCGGGGTGGTGAAGGGCAAGTACGCGTACATGGCCCCCGAGCAGGCCCGCGGGGAGACTCTCGACCCCAGCGCCGACCAGTTCGCCCTCGGGGTCGTCCTCTGGGAGATGCTTACGTTGCGTCGCCTCTTTCGTCGTGAGTCGGATCAGCAGACCATTGCTGCCCTCCTCGACGAGGCCATCCCTGCAGTGGGGCTATTTCGGCGAGGTCTACCGCACGGCCTCGAGGACATTCTCGGCAAGGCGCTCCAGCGCAACCCCGCTAGGCGCTTCCCCTCCTGCGGTGCACTGGCCATGGCTCTCGAAGAGTTGCTCGCCGAGCAACGCCTGGTCCATTCCGCACACCGGCTCGGCGACTACATGCAGACGCTGTTCGACGGTGCCGTCGAAACCGAGGGGGGGCTGTCACGCCCGGCTCTGGACGAGGGGGCATCCCACGGCTCTGGCCATGCCGGACCTGCTGAAAGTGGTGTGTCCCCCAACGAGACACCGCACCGGCAGCTCTACAGAAGAGACCTCGGCTGCGCGTCGACGCCGCCAAGCCGGAGGTGCGTCACCCTCCCTTGCTCCCGCGCCGGAGGTCACCGTGGCTGCGCGCACCGGGAGTGTACCCGCGCGAACGAGCCCCGCAGGTCCCCCGGTTCCTCTGGTACGCGGTGCGTGGCGGTTTCCGGCGATCCTTTCCCACCGACCTCGCGTCGCCACCGCGGCTCTCCTGCTGCCGGCTCTGCTGCTGGCCGGCGGCTATCTGGCTGGCGCCATGCGGAACTCGACGCTTGTGGTGCGGACTGTCCCTACCGGGGCGACTCTCACCCTCGACGATGACCGCCTGCCCGGCGTGACCCCGCACCTGCTGAGGATCCGCGCGGGGCGCACGGTACGTTTGCGGGCCGAACTCCCCGGGTACGCGCCCCAGGTCTCCCGGGTGGTAGCGCCGGAGCCCGGGGCATCCGAGGAGATCTGGATGCGCCTCGACCCCCTTCCTTCCACTCCTTGAAAGGCCGGCCAGGGCTGGTCTCCGCGGACGCCCTCACCTGGGAGCAACGCTCATTCGTCGTCGACCGGACCTGTGCCGGGCAAGCGGGCGTAGAGCGGTCCGTGCCCCGCATGAGGCGAGCGCTCAGTGACATTGCGCTGCACTTGGCCCCCATAGCCGACAGCCAGATCGCGGGGTGACATCTTCAGACTTTCCACCAGCAGGGGCTCGAGGCGGTCGGTCAACTGGAGCTCGACGGCGATGCCGTGGGCGAGGTTCGTGATGCTCCCGCCGGCCAGGAGCATCTGCTGCAGCTCGGTCATCTGCTCCGGCGCCGAGAGATTCTCGCGCATGTAGGCTGCCGCCCGACGGGGACCAAGGTTTCGCGCATCTGCCCACGTCAACTGCATCACAAGCCGCCTTCCCGGGGTGTTCCCAGTATATCGGTCCCGCGCGGGTTCTGGCGCACTTTCCTCCATACGACGCGATGTGATCCAGCTTGGAGGCCGCTTGGGAACCAGCGCGCAAAAACAGTGCACCGGGCACGAGGTGATTGCCCCTGGCTCGAGACCCAACTTAGTTTCCTCTCATACCTTCGGGAGGGTTTATGGCGGCGAAGAAGAAGACGACGGCGAAGAAGGCGACAGCGAAGAAGACGACG